>DRBW01000057.1 GCA_011042705.1 Caldifarciminota bacterium | reverse complement strand
GATAAGCGGCAACACTTTTGACGTCATGCCGGTCAACATCAAGGAGAACTACCTCTCCGACGGGTGGGAAGTCATCGAGGTCAACGGACACGATTTTCAGGAACTATATCTCGCCATGAGGAACAGCCTTTCCCTGGATTCTCCGGTAGCAATCCTGGCTTACACGACCATGGGCAAAGGCATATCCTTCATGGAGGACAAGGAAAAGTACCACGGCAAACCCCTCACCGAGGAGGAGCTGCAGAAAGCCCTCGAGGAGCTCGGCCTGCCCAACGACATCGATAGATATAAAAAGCTACGAGAAAAAGTCAGGCCGGCGAAGAGATTCTCCGTTCACTACGAGGTCAAGCTGGATCCTGGAACCCCACGGGTGTACAGACCCGAGGATAAGCTCGACAACCGGTCGGCTTTCGGCAACGCGCTGGCCGATATAGGCAGGGCGAATGTGGGAGTGGAGGGGAGAACCCCCATCGCCGTCTTTGACTGTGACCTGGCTTCCTCCGTTAAGGTGGACGGTTTCGCAAAGGAATTTCCGGAGAATTTCTTCGAGGCGGGGGTTCAGGAACACAACACGGCGACTGTGGCGGGAGCGCTGTCCTCCCAGGGCGTGCTGGCTGTCTGGGGCGATTTCGGCGTCTTCAACATCGATGAGACGTACAATCAGCAGAGGCTCAACGACATAAACAGGACGAATTTGAAGGTGGCATCGACTCACCTGGGCATCGACGTGGGAGAGGACGGCAAGACCCATCACTGCGTGGACTACATCGGGGTGCTCAGGAACCTCTACGGGTTCAGGTTGATAGTTCCCGCTGATCCAAACCAGACCGACAGGGCCACGAGGTACATGCTGACCCGGAGCGGAAATTATGCCCTCGGCGTGGGCAGGTCCAGGACGCCGATCATTACCCGAGAAGACGGCAGTCCTTTCTTCGATGCTGATTACCGTTTTGAGTACGGAAAGGCCGACATACTCAGAGACGGAGACAGGGGTGCCCTCATAGTTTACGGACAGACAGCCTGGAGGGGTGTCAGAGTCTGGGAGATGCTCAGGGAAAAGGGGATCTCCATAATGGTGATCAACATGGCTTCGGTCCTGGATCCCGACCTCGACCTCCTCAAAAGGGCGTCCGAGACGGGGTATATAGCCGTGTACGAGGACCACAATGTCAAAAGCGGCCTGGGATCGATTATCGCCGACATTCTCCTGGAGAGGGGATGGACAGCGAGGTTCAGGAAGTTCGGTCTTACCGACTATGCCCCCTCGGGCAAAGCGGAGGACCTTTTCGAGTTTATGGGTCTCTCTCCTGAAAGGGTTGCGGAGGAGATCCTCAGCGATCTGGAATGAGAGCCGGGATACCGGCGAAAGGAGAAATGATATGCCCAGGAACGAAGAGATCATCAAAGCTTTGAAGTTTGCCATCGAGCTCGAGAAAATGGGGCTCAAGACCTATCTCGATCTCGCGAAGAAAACCGCCGACGATACGGGCAAGAGCATGTTCATCTGGCTTGCAGGAGAGGAGTTCGAGCACATGCGACTTCTCGAAGATCTGCTGGAAAAGGAAGCAGCCCACATGCCGATAGGCAAGCTGAAGGTCGAGGAGAAGAAGCTCTCCGAACTCGTGCCAAGGCTCAAGGGAATGGAGAAGAGAAAATCCACGAGAAGAGCGGAAGCCCATCAGATCGACGCCCTGAAAGCCGCCCTCGAGCAGGAGAAGAAATCGAGAGATTTCTACAGGGAACAGGCACAGAAGGCGGAGCATCCCGAGGTCAAGCAGTTATTTGAGACCCTCGCCGAGATGGAACAGGCCCATTATGACCTGATACAGGCGCAGCTCGACTTTATAAGGGGAACGGGCTTCTGGTTCGGAATCCCCGAGTTCAGCGTAGAGGGCAGGAGCTGAGATTAAGGGCAGAGATCGCTATTCTCTCTTTTCCTCCTTGTCCCTCACGAATACGTATATCTTGGATATCCTGGGGTCGTTTGATTTAATCGTGATGAGCTCCTCGATAGGGCCGGGTTCGGTTGGCACGTATTTGAAGTTCAGGTTGATGCTGCTTTTGGGAGGTATGGAGTCCTCTGGCATGAACTCCAGCTGAATGCCCGGACTCGTTTTTACCTCATAGAGGTAGAGCGGAAGCTCTCCGTAGTTTTGCACCGATACGACGAATTTCTCCTCGTCTCCCGGGGATATCCGGTTCAACCTCACTATGGTGGGCCACACCCTGATTCTGGGTGCCGGCTCCCTCTGAACTTTTCCCGTCAGGATCAATGAGATTCGGGGATTCTCGAAGTCGTTGGAATAGACGTATATGTACTTGTGGAACACTCCCGACATGCCCTTTGTGCGGAGCGAGCTCTTGAGCTTCGTCTCGCCGCCTGGAGGTATTATGCTGTCTTCGAGGAGGGTGGCCGTGCAGCCGCAGGTCGCCCTTACCTTGGAGATGACGAGAGTGTCATCTCCGATGTTTTTGAGAATGAAGACGTGTTCCGCCTTTTCCCCCTCCTTCAGCGTGCCGAAGTCCCAGGTCTCGCTCGATACATCGAGCCTGGGACCGGCGAAGAGGAGGGTTGAGAAAAGCAGGAGGGTGATCCTTTTCATGTCCACCTCCTAAATGAGGGGTTTTTCGCCCGCCATTTCTATTGCCCTTATGGCCCCTTCCCTCATGGTTTTCACGGGATGAAGGGGGAGGCCCGATTCCTCCAGCATCTTTCTCGCTGTGTCCTCGTTGGTTCCGGTCAGCCGGATTATGACCGGCTGTTTGACGTTTAATTCTCTGAAGGCCTGGATGAGCCCCTTTGCTACGTCATCGCAGCGGGTTATACCGCCGAAGATGTTGAAATAGATCGACCTGACTTTGGGGTCCCTGAGGATTATCTCCATGGCCTTCCGGACCTTCTCGGGCCGTGAGCTTCCCCCTATGTCCAGGAAGTTCGCGGGTTCACCGCCGTATTTCTTGATGATATCCATGGTCGCCATGGCGAGCCCGGCACCGTTGACGCAGCAGCCTATGTATCCGTCAAGGCTAACGAAGGACAGGTCGGCCTCTTTTGCTTCCAGCTCTTTCATGTCAGCGTAATCCATGTCCCTCATGGACTCGAGCTCCGGATGCCTGGGCAGGGCATTGTCGTCTATCAGTATTTTCGCGTCGACGGCCCATAATTCTCCCTGTTTGTCCAGGGCGAGGGGGTTTATCTCGGCGAGCTGAGCATCCTTTTCTGCGAAGCAACGGTAAAGTTTGAGGAGGAAACCGGAGGCTTTAAGGGCAGTTTTCTTATCGTCGAAGATTTTGAACATCAGGTCCCGGGCCTCGAAGGGCCTCAACCCCCATCGGGGGTCGACCTCCAGCTTGTGTATGGCCTCAGGCTTTGTTCGCGCTACCTCTTCTATATCGACGCCTCCCTCGGCCGATGCCATCACCACTGCCTTTCCGCTCCTTCTGTCTATGACGATCCCGAGATAGAATTCCCTGTCGATGTCTATTGCCTCTGAGACCAGGACTTTTTTCACAGGTATGCCCTTTATCTCCATGCTCAGGATTTTTTTGGCCTTCTCCAGCGCCTCTTCTTTGTTCGAAGCGAGTTTAATGCCGCCGGCCTTTCCCCTTCCGCCTACAGGGACCTGAGCTTTTATCACGACGGGGAAGTTCAGTTTATCGAGGGCCTGCCTCACTTCTTCCATGTTTCTGGCCAGAAAACCGGGCTGAACCTTTATCCCGAACTCTTTCATTACCTCTTTGGAGCTGTACTCGAGAAGCTTCATCTTTTCCTCCTCTCTTCAGAGAAAGATTATAAGAGAGCCTTCGGGGCTATACAAGGGAATCGACAACCTCCCCGGCCCTCTTTCTGGCCCAGAGATCGGCCTCGATGAGGGCGTCGAGATCCTCATCGGTGCCCCTGAATTCGTTGACCACGGCGAAAACGGTCTTTTCTATATCGAGGAAACCTATCTTTCCGTCGAGGAAGGCCCTGACTGCGACGTCGTTCGCAGCGTTCATGACTGCAGGATAGCCCTTTCTTCTATTAATTGCTTCGTAGGCGAGTTTCAGGAGAGGGAACCGGTCGAAATCGGGGGGCTCGAAGGTCAACGCCGCCAGATCGGGCAGGTCCGGCGACCTGACCTCCGAGGGGAGCCTTTCGGGATAGGTCAGAGCATATTGAATAGGCACTTTCATGTCTGGTGTGGACATGTGGGCTACGAGAGCTCCATCCCTGAGCCTCAGAAGGCCGTGAATTATCGACTGGGGGTGTATTACTACCTCTATCCTATCCGGGGGAAAGCGGAAAAGCCAGTGAGCCTCTATCACCTCGAGGCCCTTGTTCATGAGGGTCGCTGAGTCGACGGTGATCTTCCTCCCCATATTCCAGGTGGGGTGCCTGAGCACATCGGCGAGCTTCACCCTCTCCATCTCCTCCCTGGAGAGCTTTCTTAGCGGCCCCCCCGAGGCCGTCAGTATCAGCGTTTCGGCGTCGTCTTTCCAGCTGAGGAGCAGCTGAAAGAGAGCCGAGTGCTCTGAATCCACCGGTATGAGCTCTCCTCTGGAGTTTTCGAGTTCCTTCACCACAACGCTTCCGAAGGCAACCAGGGTCTCCTTGTTGGCGAGGGCTATCCTCTTGCAGGCCCTCAGCCCGGCGAGGGTGGGAAAGATGCCGACCGTGCCAAGGGTGGCTATCAACACTATGTCGGCTTCATGGTGAGCGGCGACTTCCTCGAGCCCTTCCTTCCCGCGCAGGACATTTATATCAGTCCTTTTGAGGCTTCCCTCGCCGGTGATAACGGCGTATTTTGGCCTGAATTCGTCGATTATGGCCTCCAGAGCAGCTGTGTTGCTGTGGCAGGATACCGCGAAGAGTTCGAAACGGTCCGGGAATCTCCTGATGACGTCAAGGGTATTTCTTCCTATGGAACCCGTCGCCCCGAATAGGGCTATTTTCTTCCTGCATATATCCGAATTCACCGCAATAGCTTAACCTGGGCTCTCTCCGCTGTCAAGCCGATGGGATCGGATCCTCTTCCAAAGCTATCATCCTATTTTAACCTGACGAATTTGCCGTGGCAGTGTCTGCCTTCAGCGTCAAGATCATAGAAATAAATTCCTGCGGGCAGCTTCTCTATATTTATCTTGAGCTCTGTATCGAGTTCTTTAAAAGTTCGTTCGTCCACCAATCTTCCCGCCCTGTCATATAATCTGAAACGCAGAGGGATTCGAAACGGCAAATTCGCCCGGATGGTGATCAGGTCTCCCGCTGGATTCGGAGCTACCTCAACCTTCAGGCCGTTGACCCTTCCGACCTCACCTCCCTGAGGCCCGCCCGACTGGATCTCCTGCTCCCCCGTCCTCCTCACGTAAACCACCCCGTCGCCCGACGTATAGGCAAAAACTATCTCGGGACTCGAGGGCACCGGGTAGGGTCCCCTCATGAGATCCCTTCCAATACCTGTACCTATCCTGATAGGCTGCATATTCGATGTCGTATCTCCCATGCTGATCGGATAATTCTGAAACCGTTCAAGCAGCAGGGCATTCACATGGACATCCTCCGATGGAGAATAGGTCAACCTCTGCGCCTCCGGTGAACCATCGGGATCAAAATATCTCGCGTAAACCTCCCCGTCCTCCGTCCACATAACGATGGGCGCTCCCTCCACCACAAAAGGATACTCCCCGTATCCCATGCCGTAGGGTCCCTCCCAGAGCCCCGGAAGGCTGTATCTCATGACCCTCACCTCATCGCCCCTCGCAAAGGCCAGCACGAACTCGCTGTCAGAACAGGCCGCCGCCGAGGGATAACCCCCTCCCTCAAAGTAATTCAAAATGACCTCCCCCTCAAACTGGCCATCCCGCCCCATACGGTAATGAACAAGATCCCCCACATTCGCAACCACATGAGGACCATCCCTCAGAAGGACCAGGACAGCCCTCGTGCCCACATAATGAAATGTGTCGCTGATGTAACTGTACCACACCTCCACAGGCTCCACATCAGGAGGAACCCCGAAGGGAAAACTCAGGTATTCCCCACGGCTGAAGTCCCTGGGCGGCTTGCCGCTCCCCGGAACTTTCCGCGGATAGCTCGTTATCTCGTAAATCACGTGAACTGTGTCATCCCTGAGAACGGCGCAGGGATTCTCTATGTTGAATTCCGGTGAATCGGTCAGCTCGTATATCTCCCCGTTATAGTAAAAACACAGACCGTCATTTATCATACCGCCATCTTCCTGCCTCGAAACGTAAAGTATCCCCACTCCGCCGGACCCGGCTATCACCGATGGCTCTATTATATTCTGCGCCGAATCGATAACCTGTGTAATCCATCCTGATCCTCTGTTGCCACTGGTTGCGAGAACAAGCCTTCTTTTCGAAAAGCTCCTCTCGGTGAAAACGAAATAAAGGGTCCCGTTGTAATAAGCAAACCTGCGGCTGCTGTTGAAAGCCGTGGCCCCCGTATCGCTCGCCTCAAAGGAAGGATAAGTGTTCACGAACAGCGTGACCGTGTCCGAAGTGTAATCCCCTCCCCGAAATGCCCAGATCCTGTACCGGTAATCCTCAAAGGGCAACACATTGTCGAAGAAAATCGTATCGTCGGGACCCGTGGAATGAATCAACTCCCACGAACCATCGCGACGTTTCCTCTCTATAATGTAACCGTCCTCGAGGTTCGACCTGTCCCGCCAGGTGAGCCTCACTGTCGTCAGGGAAGGGCTGACCTGCGCCCTCACATCCCCGGGAGCCGTCAGCATGCTCAAAGTACAGGATACCGTCGGCGTCCACCCCGAAAAGAAACGATATAGATGCGGACCGAAATGATAATCAGCTCGCGCCCTGACCATAAAATCTGCATACTCCATAAAACGAACTGGAATACGCACTCTCGTCGCATTCTCAGGCAAAATCAGGGTGTCAGCACCTCCGTCCGAATAAACGCACAACACCTCAAACCCGCTCTCGCTTCCGCTGTTGTCCCTCCAGGTAACCTCAATACTGTCCTCCGTGTATACCTCCGCCCTCAGATCAGAAGGCGCCGGAAGATAGTAAATCAAAGTATCCAGCATCACGGAATCGGTCCCATAGACAGAAACCGCCTTCACCCTCAGCCCATAAAGCCCCTCCTCCACCCTGTCACCGTTGTTATCGCGGTAATCCCAGTAACAGACATTGGTCCCTGCCCCCTGCATCACCCCGTCAAGGAGAGTACGCACTGGCCGCCCCGCCATGTCCAGAACCTCACCCGTAACCTCGGATACAGCCAGCAGCCTGTAGGAACAGATCAAATTGTCGGACATAAGTGGCCGAACCCTTAATTCCCTCAACCCGGTCCCCGCCACAAAATACTGAAACCCCGAATTCTCAGTCCACCACTCCCGCACGAAGATGTCCCTGTAGTGCCCTCTGACACCCTTCGCCTGATGTATGTCCTTTGGATGATTGAACTGATCCTCCCCGAACCCATATTCTCCGAACTCATCGAGAAACTCTATGGGAGGCCTGAGAGGATCCTCCGTCACGTTAATGCTGAACTTGTAAATTTTGTGATTGGCGGCGTCGGTCACCCAGGCGGTCAGATAGGGCCAGATGCCGCCCGTAGCAACAGAAGTGAG
>DRBW01000060.1 GCA_011042705.1 Caldifarciminota bacterium | reverse complement strand
CATGTAGACCATCCTCGAGACCATCGCGGGATCCGCACCGAGCTCAACGAGCTCCGCGGCATCCGTGAAGGCCTTCTCAGTGGCATTGGAATATCGGAAGGACCCCGTGTCGGTGAGGATTGCCGTGTAAAGGCAGGTGGCGATGGCCGGATCGATCGCATACCTGTCCCAGGCTTTGAGGAGATCATAGATCAGATTGCCGGTACTGGGAGCCCCGGGGTCGAGGATGTCGTACTCGCTGTAGTCTTCTCCCACCAGATGATGGTCGATCCTTATCACCTCTTTAAAAGGGTAAGGCTTCTCGAGTCCCGACCTCTCAACCCGACTGGCGTCTACGAGAACGGCGAGATCAGCAATGCCGCTATAATCGGTGATAACTTCCTCGGCGCCGGGAAGAAAGTTGTACATGTAGGGGACTCCATCGACCGACAGGAAATGAACTTTTTTCCCTTTCTTCCGGAGAAAGTGGAGAAGAGCAAGGCCCGATCCCATGGAGTCACCGTCGGGAGCCTCATGGGATAAGATCAATATATCGCCCTGCTCCCTTTTAAATCTCTCTATGAGAACTGCGATCCTCTCTTCCATGTCAAGGTTTTTTATATTACCACAATTTTTCAAAAAGGTAAAGGCTAAAACATGCTTCCCCTTGATATAACGATAACTTCAGCCTGCGGTTATTGACAAAAACTATCACCCCATTGAAAATATAGATGTGGGTAAAGAAGGAGACACAAGGGTGATAAGCGAAAAGGGGCTTCTGAACTCCCTTTTAAGGGCCGGAGTGATCAAGGAGGAAAATCTGGAAGCCGTCGAGAGGGAGCTCAGAAACACTGGCGGGCCCCTGACCGCCGTGCTCGAGAAACTGGGAATAGCTACGGAACAGGAGGTTCTCGATGCGCTGTCGAGACATTACATGATACCGGCCATCGACCTCCTTAACTACGAGATCGACGAGAGCGTCGTCGAACTGATCCCCGCAGATTTTGCCAGAAGGCATCTCATCGTCCCTCTCAGGAGGAGGGGCAGAATCCTGACAGTGGCGATAGCCAATCCCGGCGACCTGAACATACTGGACGACCTGAAATTCATCACCGGGTACGACATAGAGCCTCTGCTCGCCTCTGATACTGCTATTCTCAAGACCCTCGACAGGCTTCTGGGCAACGAAGACGTGATGTCCCAGATACTCGAAAGCCTTGAGGAAGAGCTGGAGATCGTGGAAGAGAAAGAGGAGGAACCCGATCTATCGGAGCTCACGAGCCTCATAGAAGAGGCTCCCGTGGTTAAGCTCGTCAACAGCATAATCACTGAGGCGGTGCGAAAGGGCGCCAGCGACATCCACATAGAACCCTATGAGAAATTCATGCGGGTCAGGATAAGGATCGACGGAGTGCTTCATGAATTTATGCCGATCCCGCAGAAACTGAGGAGAGCCGTTGTCTCAAGGATAAAGGTCATGGCAAAACTGGACATCGCGGAGAGGAGGCTGCCCCAGGATGGACACATAAAGATGAAGCTTCCCGGCAGGACGATCGACCTCAGGGTATCCACTCTTCCCACCCTCTTTGGGGAAAAGGTTGTCATGAGGATCCTGGACAAGACGAACCTCACCCTTGATCTCAACAAGCTGGGCTTTGAGCCCAAGCCCCTTGAAGATTTTATCTACGCGATAACAAGGCCCTACGGTTTGATCCTCGTCACAGGCCCCACAGGGAGCGGTAAAACCACGACCCTGTATTCGGCCATAAACATGTTGAACACGCCGGAGGTGAACATCCTCACGGCGGAGGACCCCGTTGAGTACGACTTTCCCGGGGTCAACCAGGTACAGGTAAAGGAAGAAATCGGCCTGACCTTTGCTTCAGCTCTAAGGTCCTTCCTGAGGCAGGATCCCGACATAATACTTGTGGGAGAGATCCGCGATCACGAGACGGCATCCATCGCTATAAAGGCAGCCCTCACCGGGCACCTGGTGCTCTCAACGCTCCATACCAATGATGCTCCGAGCGCTGTGAGCAGGTTGATAGATATGGGAATAGAGCCATACCTGGTCGCCGCGTCGCTGAATCTGGTGGTCGCTCAGAGGCTCGTCAGGAAAATCTGCAATTATTGCAAGGTGCCCGATAATCCGAGCCCCGAAGCCCTGAAAAGGCTCGGGATATCCGAGAAAGACCTCGAGGGCGTCACTCTCTACAGGGGAGAGGGCTGCCCCAAATGTAACAACACTGGCTACTCCGGAAGGGACGGCATTTTCGAAGTACTTCCCATAAGCCCGGAACTGAGAGAAATGATAATAAGAAATGCACCCCTGCATGAACTCAGGGCGAGGGCAGTGGAAGAAGGTATGATAACCCTGAGGGAAGCAGCTGTCCTCAAATTATTGCGGGGCATAACAACTGTGGACGAAGTTATAAGGGTAACAGCGGAAGAATAGCCATGGTAACGATACAGACATTGTTGGAAGAAATGGTGTTGAGAGGTGCAACGGATCTGCACCTCGTGGCAGGAGCTCCTCCTTATTTCAGAATAGATCAGGAGCTCGTGCCCCTGGAATATAACGTGCTCACTCCCGCGATGACCAGAAGCCTGGTCTACAGCCTCCTGAACGACCAGCAGAAAAAGAGGCTCGAGGAGGAGATGGAACTCGACTTCGCCATTTCGCTGGAGGGCCTGAGCCGGTTCAGAGGCAACGCCTATATCCAGAGAGGCTCGGTGGCATGCGCTATAAGGAGAATACCCTTCGAGATCCCTGCCCTTCAGGAACTGGGATTGCCCGACGTCGTGGAAACGATCACCCAGAAAACTCAGGGATTTATACTGGTCACAGGCCCGACCGGAAGCGGAAAATCGACCACCCTCGCGGCGATGATCAACAAGATTAACAACGAGAGAGCGTGCCACATAGTCACCATAGAGGATCCCATCGAATACCTCCATAAAAACAAGATGGCGATCGTGTCCCAGAGGGAAGTTGGGCAGGACACGAAGTCCTTCGCCCAGGCTCTCAAATTCGTCCTGAGGCAGGACCCCGACATCATCATGATCGGCGAGCTCAGGGACCTGGAAACGGTCTCAGCTGCACTTACCGCTGCTGAAACGGGACACCTGGTCTTCGCGACCCTTCACACTGATTCGGCGATAGAGTCAATAAACAGGATAATCGACATATATCCTCCTCATCAACAGGGTCAGGTCAGGGTTCAGCTCTCCCAGGTTCTCGAAGCGGTAATAACTCAAAGGCTGCTTCCCAGGGCAAAGGGCAAGGGCATGGTGTTGGCGAGTGAGATCATGATAGCAACCCCCGCAGTGAGAACCCTTATAAGGGAATCGCGCGTTCATGAGATCTACGGCGTGCTGCAGACATCACAGAGATTCGGGATGAGGACAATGAACATGTCCCTCTTCGACCTCTTCAAGAAGGGGCTCATCACCTGGCAGACAGCCCTGCTGGTATCGCCCAATCCCGAAGAGCTCAAAAGGATGGGTAAGGAAGTAGGAGTATTGATGTAATGCCCGTATATACCTGGAGCGGAAAGACATCTACTGGAAGGCCCGTGGGCGGAGAGCTCAAGGCGAAGAGCCTTGAGGAGGCCATGACATCGCTCCAGAACAGGGGCATTATCATAACAGAGGTCAAGAAAAAATCGAGAAGCTTCAATATACCGCTTCTTTCGTCCTTTTTCGGGAGGGTCGGCCTCAAAGACCTGACAATATTCACGCGGCAGTTTGCCACGATGATCAACGCCGGAATACCGATAGTTCAGTGTCTCGCCATCCTGGAGGAACAGACCAACAAGAAACGCTTTCAGGAAATACTCCACAGGATCAAGAAAAACGTCGAGGCTGGGAAAACTCTTGCCGAGAGCATGGAGGCCTACAGGAAGGTCTTCGGCAACCTCATAATCAGCATGGTGGAAGTGGGAGAAACGGGAGGTGTTCTCGGGGTCACGCTGGCGCGGATCTCGGACTACCTGGAAAAGGTCATGAATCTTCGAAGAAAAGTCAAGTCTTCCATGGCCTATCCGGTCATCGTGCTGATCTTCGCCACAATTCTTACTCTCGGGCTCCTCATCTTCCTGATACCCAGATTCGCAAGCCTCTACGAATCGGCGAATATGTCACTCCCAACACCAACGAGAATCGTCATGTCCATCTCCTTCTTCCTGAAGAGGTACATAATCCTCATCCTGGCAGTCCTCGCCGGACTTTACTTAGCCTTCAGGAAATACACAAAGACGGCCAAGGGCAGGAAAATTTACCACGGCTTCCTCTTGAAAATTCCCTTAATAGGTAGTATAACAAGGAAGGCTGCAATTTCGAGGTTTGCCCGCACACTGGGGATATTGGTGAGAAGCGGGGTACCTATTCTCGATGGACTTCAGATAACGGCGAGGACAACGGGCAATGCGATCGTCGAGGAAGCTATAATGAAGGCTCGCAAAAGCATAGGGGAGGGTAAAACTATAGCAAAACCTTTGAGGGAGAGTGGGGCTTTCCCGCCACTGGTGGTTCACCTCGTGGCCGTGGGCGAGCAAACGGGTCGTCTGAGCGACATGCTCGACAAGATAGCCGATTTCTATGAAGACGAGGTGGACAACGCCGTTGGAACTCTCGCCACGGTCATCGAGCCCGTGATGTTGGTAGTGGTGGGTGTAATGATCGGTGGGATACTGATCTCGATGTACCTGCCGATATTTAACCTCGCATCTACCCTCGGAAAGTAAGAGAAGAGGTGTGAGGGCTCTTAAAAAGGAATATCTGTTGTTGACCCTGTTCCGGAGCATCACCATTACGGTGGTGGTGGGGGTGGGAATATACTTTCTCCGGGGCTACGGAGAACTTCTCCGCCCGCTTCTGGGGCTCGTCCTCCTGACATATCTCACCTCTTACATCTTCTGGATATCCTTCAAGTCGGGGATCAACCTCAAATTTCTGATTTACATTCAGCTCATCCTCGATATATTCATCCAGACCGCCCTGATTCATTACACGGGCGGTATTCTGAGCGAGTTCACTTTCCTTTACTTCTTCACAATAATGCAGGCGAGCCTCTTCCTGCTCCTCAAAGGTGCGGTCCTGACGGCTACCCTGGCGAGCATCGCGTACAGCGTCCTTCTGATCCTTGAGCGGAACGGGAGAATAATCCCGATCCTCGACTACAGCACTGCCGTGACGCGCGAGGGTGGCTTCTTCCTCCTCAAGCTGTACATCCACGTGTTGTTTTTCTACCTGGTCGCCTTCCTGACCTCCTATGTCTCGGAACAGCTGGTCAAGAGCGGAAGGGAGCTCGAGATAACCAAAAGGGTGTTGAGACAGGTAAAACTTGACACCAGCGCGATCCTCGAAAACATACCGAGCGGGCTGGTTGCCCTGGACATGTGGGGCAATATCCTCTATTTCAACAGGGCGGCGAAAAAGATCCTGGGATTCTCGGGAAGGCCCCACCTGATGGATATGATGGAGGAAGTCCCTGAGTTCGCCGCCGAGCTCACCAATATCCTGCTCGGACAGGAAAAACAGAAAAGAAGGGAAATAGAAGTGAAGACCGCCGACGGCAAGGAAAAGCCTATAGGCTTCAACCACGCCTATCTCTATGACGAGTCGGGGGCCAAGAGGGGTGCCATAGTGGTGTTTCAGGATCTGACTGAGGTCAAAGAACTTGAATGGGAGGTCCGGAAGCTCGACAGGCTTGCCGCCATAGGCGAGTTCTCCGCTCACCTGGCACACGAGATCAGGAATCCTCTGACGTCCATCAGGGGTTCCATAGAACTCCTCAAAGAGGTCAACCTCGATGGCGACGCGCGAAAGCTAATGGAACTCATAATCAAGGAATCGGACAGGCTCAACAGGATAGTAACCGATTTCCTGGAGTTCGCCAAGCTGCCTCCTCCGAAGAAGGAGGAGATAGACCTGGTGGCAACGCTCAACAGGATTCTTGACCTGGTATCGAGAAGCGTCAGCATAGACAAAAAGATCAGATTTATAAAGGAATTCGACGACACACCCCTCCGCCTTCACGCCGATGAGAGTCAGCTCGAGGAGGTCTTCCTGAACCTGATCTCCAACGCCGTGGATGCCGTGCAGACGGAGGGGGAGATCTACATCAGGATCGCTCCGCCCGGAGCCGAGATAATGAGGCTCAACGGGGACATCTCGAGGGTCCCCGAGGATCGGGTGGCAGTGCAGATAAGGGACACGGGCGTCGGGATCGACGAGGCCCAGGTCAAGAAGATATTCGAGCCCTTCTTTACGACCAAAGCGGAAGGCGTGGGCCTCGGGCTCTCGATAGTCCAGAGGATAATCGGAAATCACGGCGGAGAGATAAAAGTGGAAAGCGTGAAAAATAAAGGAACAATCTTTACAATATATCTGCCACGGGAAAATTCAGAAAATGGATGAGAGAATCCTTATAGTTGACGACGAAGCTTCGGTGGGACAGTTCCTCTCCATTATGCTGGAGAGGGAGGGATACAAAGTGGAGGCGGTTCTCAGCGGTAAAGAGGCCCTGGAAAAAATAGCTGAGAACCCTCCACAGGTCGTCCTCGCTGACCTCAGGATGCCGGAGATGGATGGAATCGAGCTGTTGACCAGGATAAAGGAGGAAGACCCTCGCATAGCAGTCGTGATCATGACTGCTTACGGTTCCTTAGAATCGGCCGTGGAAGCCATGAGAAAAGGGGCCTTCGACTACGTGATGAAGCCCTTCCAGATCGAGGAGATAAAGCTCGTCATAAAGCGTGCTATCGAGGAGAGAAAGCTCAGAGAGGAAAACCTGGAACTGAAGAGAAGGGTGAAACAATACGAGCTAAAGGAGATAGTGGGCAAAAACGAGAAATTTCAGAGGGTTCTGGAGCTGGCCAAAAAGGTGGCTCCCACCGATTCCACGGTCCTGATCCGGGGGGAATCGGGCACCGGGAAAGAGCTGATAGCAAAGGCAATTCACAACATGAGCCCCAGGGCCAACAACCCCTTCATAGCCATCAACATGGCTGCTCTTCCTGAGGAACTTCTGGAGAGCGAGCTCTTCGGGTACACAAAGGGGGCTTTCACCGGCGCCACCAAAAACAAAGAGGGGCTCTTCAAGGCCGCCGAAGGCGGCACGATCCTCCTCGACGAGATCAGCGAGGCGTCGCCACGAATCCAGGTAAAAATCCTCAGGGCCCTTCAGGAGAAAGAGATAACCCCCGTCGGGAGCACGAAGACCATCAAGGTGGACGTGAGGATCATCGCATCGACCAACGCCGACCTGGAGAAAATGGTGGCCGAGGGAAGGTTCAGGGAAGACCTCTATTACAGGCTGAACGTCGTTTATATACACCTCCCGCCTTTGAGGGAGCGAAAGGACGATATCCCCCTTCTCACAAACCATTTCCTCAAAAAGTATACTTCGCTATACAACCTTCCGCCGAAAAAAATATCGGATGAGACGATGAAGATACTCCTCGAGTACAGCTGGCCGGGAAACGTCAGGGAACTCGAAAACGCGATAGAAAGAGCAGTGATACTATCGGAGGGCGACGTCATAAAGCCCGCCGATCTTCCCGAGAAGATACGGGACAGGTTTTCCGTCGGAGGTGTCTCCGATCAGGTGAGCCTTTCGGGACT
>DRBW01000024.1 GCA_011042705.1 Caldifarciminota bacterium | reverse complement strand
GACTTACGATTCAGCTCGCTCACATTGAGTATGAGACGGAGAACAGACATTACGCGCACATCGACTGTCCCGGCCACGCCGACTACATCAAAAATATGATCACCGGTGCCGCTCAGATGGACGGCGCTATCCTGGTCGTGGCTGCCACCGATTCGGTGATGCCCCAGACCAGAGAGCACGTGCTCCTCGCGAGACAGGTGAACGTTCCGTACATCGTCGTCTTCATTAACAAAACCGACATGGTCGAGGACCCTGAGATAATCGAGCTCGTAGAGATGGAGGTCAGGGACCTCCTCAATCAGTACGAATTCCCCGGTGACGAGGTTCCCGTTATAAAAGGTTCCGCCCTTAAGGCGCTCGAGTGCGAGTCCCTTGACTGCGAGTGGTTCAAGCCCATCGAAGAGCTTCTTCATGCGCTTGACACCTATATTCCTGAGCCTCAGAGGCCTGTCGACAAGCCCTTCCTCATGGCCATCGAGGACATCTTCTCAATTACCGGCCGTGGGACCGTGGTGACGGGAAGGGTCGAGAGGGGCAGACTCACTCCCGGCGAGGAAGTGGAGATAATCGGATTCAGGGATGAGCCCATCAGGACCGTCGTGACATCGATCGAGATGTTCAGGAAGATCCTGGACGAGGCCCTCCCCGGCGACAACGTAGGACTGCTCCTCAGGGGCGTCAAGAAAGAGGACGTCGAGAGAGGAATGGTCGTCGCCAAGCCCGGGAGCATCAAACCTCACAAGAAGTTCAGGGCTCAGGTCTACGTTCTGAAAAAGGAAGAGGGAGGAAGACACACGCCTTTCTTCAACGGTTACAGGCCTCAGTTCTACTTCAGGACAACCGACGTAACGGGAACCATCAAGCTCCCCGAGGGGCGCGAGATGGTCATGCCCGGAGACCACGTCAACCTGGAAGTAGAACTCATCTACCCCGTCGCACTCGAGAAAGAGCTCAGGTTTGCCATCCGCGAGGGCGGAAGGACAGTGGGCGCGGGCGTAGTAACAGATATAATCGAGTGAAGCCATGGTAGAGGGCAAGATAAGGATAAAACTCAAGGCCTTTGACACGACCTTGATCGACAGATCTGCGAAGAGGATAGCGCTGACCGCGAAGAGGACCGGGGCTGAGGTATCGGGCCCCATCCCTCTTCCCACAAAGAGGACCCTCTTCTCGGTCATAAGAAGCCCTCATGTCCACAAGAAATCGCAGGAGCAGTTCGAACTCAGGATACATAAGAGGCTGATCGAGATCAGGAAACCCACCCAGGAGACGATCGACAAGCTCTCAAAGCTCGATCTTCCTGCCGGGGTGGAAGTGGAAATAAAGGTGATCTGAGATGATAGGAATAGTGGGTAGAAAGCTGGGAATGACCCAGATCCCTACCAAAGACGGCGCGATGACCGCTGTGACGGTCATTGAAGCCGGCCCCTGCTTCGTCCTTCAGGGGAAGAACGAGGAAAAGGACGGCTACAGGGCCATAAAGATAGCCTACGGAGAGGTGAAGGCTTCGAAGATATCCAAGCCTCTCCTGGGCGAGCTAAAGAAGGCCCTGGGAGACAAGGACAGGTATCCGGCAAAGAAGATCGTGGAGATACGCGTGGAAAATCCCGACGATTACCCGCCCGGAAGCAAACTGGACGCGAGCATATTCGAAGAGGGAGAAAAAGTCGACGTCACGGGACTCTCGAAGGGAAGAGGCTTTCAGGGCGTGATGAAGAGGTGGAATTTCTCCGGCGGCCCCGTTTCGCACGGATCCAAGTTCCACAGGCGACCCGGTTCGATAGGACAGCACACAGATCCCGGACGTGTCTGGAAGGGAAAGAAGATGGCTGGCCACATGGGCATGAGGAAAGTGACCGTTTCCAACCTGGAGATAGTCAAGATCCTCGGAGACAAGAACCTGATACTGGTCAAGGGAGCTGTCCCCGGTCCTACAGGCGGCCTGGTAATAGTTAGAAAAGCGAGGAGGGCTCAGCATGCCTAAAGCACCGGTTTTCACAAAAGAGGGAACAAGGACCGGGATGATCGATCTTCCCGAAGAGATATTCGGACTGAAACCGAAAAAGCACCTCCTCTGGGAAGTTGTCCGGGCATATCTGGCGGCGAGAAGGCAGGGCACTCACAAGGCGAAAACCCGGTCTGAGGTTAAAGCCTCCGGCGCCAAGCTCTGGCCACAGAAAGGAATGGGAAGAGCGAGGCATGGGAGCGTCTCGGCTCCTATATTTGTCGGGGGCGGAAAGGCCCACGGACCGAGGCCGCGCGACTACAGGATAAAGATCAACGTCAAGGCGAAGAGGCTGGCGCTCTCACAGGCTCTCTCCGACAGGGCAAGGGAGAACAGAGTCTTCGTTATGGAGGAATTCTCCATGGAAAAGCCCAAGACGAAAATGATGGCGGAACTGCTGGCTAAGATGAATCTCGACGGCAAACGGGTCGTGTTGCTCTCCGCCGATTCCAACAGGAATTTCTACCTATCGTCCAGGAACATTCCCAGAGTCAACTTCAAGGTGGCAAAGGACGTGAACGCCCTCGATATACTCGGATCCGAATACGTCGTCATAGAGAAAAACGCCATAACGGCTTTAAAAGAGAGGCTGGTAAAATGAAGGACCCCAGGGATATAGTGATAAGACCGATTCTGACGGAAAAGACCCTCAACCTCAAGAACACGGCCAACCAGTATGTCTTTGAGGTGGCGAGAGACGCAAACAAGATCGAGGTCAAGCACGCCGTAGAGCAGCTCTTCAAGGTGAGAGTGGAAAAAGTCCAGATAATCAACGTTAAGGGCAAAATCCGCAGGGTAAGGAGAGCACCCGGACGGACGAGGAGCTGGAAAAAAGCAATAGTAAAGCTCAAATCCGGCGACTCTATACCGATATTCGAGGGAGCGTAAGAAATGGGAATAAAGACCTATAAGCCATATACGCCATCGAGGAGATACATAACGACCTCCACCTTCGACGAGATCACGAAGAAAAAGCCGGAAAAATCCCTGACAAAGGCCAAAAAGAGGTCTTCGGGAAGGAACAACCACGGGAGGATCACCGTAAGGTTCAGGGGCGGAGGTCATAAGAAGAAATACCGCATAATCGACACGAGACGCGATAAGACGGGAATACCTGCGAAGGTGGTTTCCATAGAGTACGATCCCAACAGGTCCGCCAGAATAGCATTGCTCAGCTACATCGACGGCGAGAAGAGGTATATCATCGCACCCCATGGTCTCAAGGTCGGCGAGTGGATACAGTCAGGACCCGGCTCCGAGATAAAGGTCGGTAACGCCTTGCCGCTGGCTGAGATCCCCGAGGGCATGGAAATTCACAACATCGAGCTTGTGCCCGGCAAAGGCGGTCAGCTCGTGAGGGCGGCAGGATCGGCGGCCTACATCCTCGCTAAGGAAGGGAATTACGCGCACGTTCAGCTTCCTTCGGGCGAAGTGAGGCTCATCAACCTCAAGTGCATGGCGACGATCGGCAGGGTCTCCAACATAGACCATGAAGGCGTGGTGATAGGAAAGGCAGGCAGATCCAGGTGGCTCGGAAGGCGACCTCACGTGAGGGGAGTTGTGATGAACCCTGTTGACCACCCGCTTGGTGGAGGCGAGGGCAGATCCAAGAGCGGAAGGCCCCCGGCGAGCCCCTGGGGTCAGATCGCCAAGGGCAAAAAGACGAGAAAGAAAAGAAAACCATCCGACAGGTTTATTGTCAAGAGGCGGAGGTGATAGGAAAACATGGGAAGATCACTTAAAAAGGGACCTTATGTTGATGCCAAGCTTCTTGCAAGGATCAGGGAGCTTAACAGGACTGGCGAGAAGAGAGTGATCAAGACCTGGTCGCGCCGATCCACTATTACGCCGGAATTCGTGGGACACACGATCGCCGTTCACAACGGGCACAAATTCATACCGGTCTACATCACACAGGACATGGTGGGACACAAGCTCGGCGAGTTCTCCATTACCAGGACTTACAGAGGGCACAAAGAGGTGAGAAAAGCCGCTAAAGTGAGGGTGAAGTGATGACTGTGGGAATAGCGAGACTCAGATTTCAGAGGATATCGCCGAAGAAAATGAAACCCATCGCCGATCTCGTCAGGGGCAAGAGCGTGGTTGAAGCCAGACATATCCTGCTCCTGAACAGCAAAAAGAGGGGATCGCGATTTCTGGAAAAGGCTCTCAAGGCGGCTTTGGCTTCTTACAGGGAAAAGGCCGGCGGAGAAGCACTTCCTGAGGAGGAACTCGTCGTGAGGCAGGCGAAAGTCGACAAGGGGCCCATGCTCAAAAGGTTCAGGCCGGCGTGGAGGGGCAGAGCCGTGATGATCAGGAGGCGGCTGTCCCACATAACGGTCGAGGTCACCGAGAGGAGGATCTGATATGGGTCAGAAAGTACATCCAGCAGGCTTCAGGCTCGGCTACATCAAGGACTGGCAGGCTCACTGGTTCGCTAAGGGCAAGGAATACGAGAAGCTGCTCCAGGAGGACATCAAGATCAGGCAGTACATACGCGAGAGGCTGAAGGACGCCGGAATCTCGAAGGTCATAATTGACAGAGCCGCCGACAGGCTGAGCATCAACATATACACAGCCAGGCCGGGCCTGGTCATCGGAAAGAGAGGCTCCGAGGTCGAAGGCCTTCGGAGAGAGCTCATCGAACTTACGGGAAAGAAGGAACTCAACATCAACGTTCACGAAGTCAGGATAATCGAGACCGACGCCCAGTTAGTGGCGCAGTCGATCGCCCAGAAGATCGAGCAGAGGATCTCCCACAGGCGCGCGATGAAGAGAGCTGTGGAAATGGCTATGAAGATGGGCGCCAAGGGGATCAAGATCTCCACGAAGGGAAGGCTCGGAGGAGCAGAGATAGCCAGAAAAGAATGGTACCACAAGGGTAGGGTTCCACTTCAGACGCTGAGAGCGGACATAGATTATGCCTTCGCCACGGCCTATACCAAGTACGGCACAGTCGGCGTGAAAGTCTGGATCTATAAGGGAGACGTCTTCAAGAAGACCGAGGAAGAGGAGGAGGTCTACTGAGATGTGGATGCCCAAGAGAACCAAATACAGGAAGCAGCAGCGCGGAAGGCTCAAAGGGAAGGCCACAAGTGGGTCTACTCTCGCTTTCGGTGAGTACGGACTTAAGGCACTGGAAGGCCACTGGATAACGGGCAACCAGATAGAGGCGGCCAGGATAGCGATAATGCGTTATCTCAAGAAAGGCGGAAAGCTCTGGATACGGATATTCCCCGACAAGCCTGTGACGAAAAAGCCTGCGGAAACCCGAATGGGTAAGGGCAAGGGAGCTGTGGATCACTGGGTCGCAGTCGTGAAGCCTGGTAGAATATTGTTTGAGCTGGCCGGAGTTCCCGAGGACGCTGCGCGAGAGGCCTTCAGGCTTGCCTCCTTCAAATTACCGATAAAGACGAGGTTTGTCTCCATAAAAGAAGGAGGTGTGTGATGATGAAGGCCAGAGAATTAAGGGAACTTCCCGACGAGGAACTCAGATTGCGTCTCAGGGAACTTAAGGATCAGCTTTTCGACCTGAGAACCCAGAAAGCCCTCGGAAGATTGGGTCAGCCTCATCGTTTCAAGGAAGTAAAAAGGGAAATCGCCCGTATCCTCACCATACTGAGGGAAAGGGAACTGGGCATCGAAAGGAGAACTGAGTAATGGAGAGACCACACAGAAAAGAGAGGATAGGAGTCGTCGTCTCGGACAGGATGGACAAGACGCGGGTAATCGAGGTAAAAAGGATCCTTCAGCACCCCAAATATAGAAAGTACATCACAAAAAGGAAGAAATTCTACGCCCACGACGAGAAGAACGAGTCGAGCGAAGGAGATCTCGTGAGGATCAGGGAAACTCGGCCCTTGTCCAAGCTGAAGCGCTGGAGAATAGTGGAGATAATCAGAAAAGCCAAGAAGCTGGAAAAGTAAGGAGAGGCGAAAATGATCCAGGATTATACCAGACTCAAGATTGCCGACAACACTGGAGCCCAGGAGGCTCTCGTCATCAAGGTCCTGGGCGGTTCGAGACGCAAATATGCCTATCTCGGAGATATTGTCGTCGTCACCATAAAGGAGGCCGTTCCGGGCGCTCCCATAAAAAGGGGCGACGTGGTTAAAGCTGTGATCGTGAGGACGAAGAAGGAGAAAAGAAGGCGCGACGGAACTTACATCAAATTCGACGACAACGCAGCCGTGATAATCGACAACCAGGGTGAGCCGAGAGGAACCCGTGTTTTCGGTCCTGTGGCAAGGGAACTGAGGGAGAAGAGATTCATGAAAATCGTTTCCCTCGCTCCGGAGGTGGTGTGACAATGGGATTGAGAATCAGAAAGGGAGACACGGTGCTCGTCCTGAAAGGCAGAGACCGCGGCAAGATAGGAAAGGTGAAATCAGTTGAGCCTGCGAAAAGAAGAGTTCTGGTGGAGGGAGTCAATATCGTTAAGCGCCACCTCAGATCGAGAAAGGAAACCGAGCCCTCGGGAATCGTTGAAATGGAAGCTCCCGTTCCCATCGCTAACGTCAAGCTGATATGTCCCAACTGCGGCGAGCCCACGAGAGTCGGATACAGGTTCTTAGAGGACAAGAGGAAGGTCAGGTTCTGCAAAAAATGCGGAGAGGTTATCGAATAAATGTCAAGGTATCTCAAGGAATACAGGGAAAGAATTCTCCCCAAACTTATGAAGGAGCTGGGGTACAAGAACCCCATGGCCGTCCCGAGGATAGAGAAGGTCGTCGTTAACGTGGGAGTCGGAGAGGCAGTCCAGGATCCCAAGATAATCGAGGTAATCGCCGCCGATCTCGCGACCATAACGGGACAGAAACCCCAGGTGAGACGGGCGAGGAAATCGGTGGCAGCATTTCACCTCAGAAAGGGAATGCCCATTGGGCTCAAAGTCACCCTCAGAGGCAGAAAGGCCCACGACTTCCTGGACAGGCTCATAAACTTCGCGCTGCCCAGGGTCAGGGACTTCAGAGGTTTGCCTCTCGACAAGTTCGACGGTCGGGGAAATTATAACTTCGGCGTGGATGAGCACACTATTTTCCCCGAGATCGAGATCGACAAGGTTAAAAAGGTCTTCGGGATGGACATCGCCATCGTTACGACAGCTGAAACCGACGAGGAAGCCTATCACCTTTTAAAGGAGTTCGGCTTCCCCTTTGAGAGGAGGTAAAGAGATTGGCGAGAAAAGCACTGGTAGTGAAAACATTTATGAAGGAGCCCAAATACAAGATACGGCATAGAAACCGCTGCAAAATATGCGGGAGGCCGAGGGGCTACATTAGAAAATTCGGCTTATGCCGTATCTGCTTCAGGGAGCTCGCCCTCCGGGGCGAAATACCCGGAGTCAAAAAGGCCAGCTGGTGAGGAGGTGAAAGCGATATGATGACCGATCCAATCGCTGATATGCTTACCAGGATAAGAAATGCCATACGGGCAAGACACACCAGGTAGAGATCAGGCCGGTATCGAAGATGAAGACCGTGATCACCCATATCCTGAAAAAGGAAGGCTTCATTGAGGACTACAGGGTCGAAGGCGAGGGAAAGAACGCGCGCATCGTCATCACGTTGAAATACACATCGGAAGGACAGCCTCTCATTTCCGACCTGCAGCGAATCTCCAAGCCAGGGAGAAGGGTCTATGTCGGAAAAGACGAAGTCCCCTGGGTAAAGAATGGCCTCGGAATAGCCATTCTCTCGACATCCCGGGGGCTTCTGACCGACAGGGAGGCGCGGAGGCTCGGTACTGGAGGGGAGCTCCTGCTTTACGTCTGGTAAGGAGGT
>DRBW01000153.1 GCA_011042705.1 Caldifarciminota bacterium | reverse complement strand
CATCTACAACAGAGCTTCAGCCTGGCCCAGACTCTACAGGGCCAACAGGGATCTGATCAAAGACCCCAACCTGATCTACCCCGGGTGGGTCCTGAAAGTCCCTCACGGACTTGACCGGACATATACGGTCATTCCAGGAGATTGCCTCTGGAAGATAGCGGGCTTTTACTGGATCTATAACAATCCCAGGGAGTGGACCAGAATTTACAACGCAAACAAGGACAAGATCAAAGATCCGGACCTCATCTATCCGGATCAGGTCCTTGACATTCCGAGAGACTAAGATACACAATATGAAAAAGATAGGCTCCCCTTCTCGCGAGCGAGAAGGGGAGCCTTTAGTTAGAAGGAGGCAGGATATAGAATTATGGCAGTAGAGAAAAAGAGCCTTTCCTTAAAGGGGGTGGATCTATTGAAACTCGCGGGAATTCAGGATTCGAACCTGAATGTGCTAAGAGAACATTTTCCCGGCAAGCTGGTTCTTCGGGGTGACGAGATACACATCACGGGCGAGAAGGAAGACATCATCCTCATGGAAAAGATAATCGCCCTGCTTAAGGAGAAACTTAAAAGAGACGGCTATCTGTATGAAGAGGACATAATAGACGCGATCCATCAGGTAAAGGGAACGGGAAGCAAAGAAAAAGAAGAATTTGTGATCGTCACTCCGAAGAAGAAAATCGTTCCCAAATCGGAGAACCAGAGGAGATACCTCGAAGCCATAGAGAAGAACGACATAGTTGTGGCCATAGGGCCGGCGGGCACGGGGAAGACTTTCCTCGCCGTCGCCATGGCCCTCAAGTTCCTCAGGGAACGCAGGGTCGAGAGGATAATCTTAACCAGGCCCGCCGTGGAAGCAGGGGAATCTCTCGGCTTTCTCCCGGGAGATTTCCAGGAAAAAATCAATCCATACCTCACGCCCCTTTACGATGCACTCTACGCCATGATGCCGCCCGACAGGGTGAGAAGGCTCCTCGACACCAGGGTCATCGAGATAGCTCCCCTCGCCTATATGCGGGGGCGCACGCTCTCAGACGCCTTCGTCATACTGGATGAAGCCCAGAACACCAAATCGGTCCAGATGAAGATGTTTCTCACGCGTCTGGGCCCCCGCTCCAAGGCCGTGCTGACAGGCGACATAACGCAGATAGATCTGGCTCACCAGGACAGATCGGGCCTCGTGGAGATCCAGGACGTGCTCAGGGACATAAAGGGAATTACCTTCATTTACTTTGGGCCCGAGGATGTCATTCGACATTCCCTCGTAAAACAGATAGTGGAAGCCTACGAGAGGCATTCCAGGAAATCTCAGGAATGAAAGCAACCGCAAGGCTTTTGTCTGCCCTTATATTCTTCGCCTTTTTCCTTCTCGTGGATTTTCTGGCTCCTCCGCTGCCCGGAATATACGTGCTGAGGACCCAGCCCGATTTCGAGAAGGAGATCAAACACAAGGCTGATCTCCTGGAGAGCGCCATAAGGGGAGAGGCTGAATGGCCGCTGTCCGCCTCCTCAAAGGATTACCTGAGCTCGGTGAAATCGGACATGATAAGGCTCGCGATGCAGGACGTTCTGCAGATGGGCAGAAAAGGCATCGTGAGCGATACCGTTCCGGTAGGAAAGGAACACCTGAACATCCTCAAAGTCGACGATACCTATAAGAAATTAGAGGGCAGGGTATTCAGCCAGAAAGAAGCGGTGGCCGAGCTAAAGAGAAGGGGAAGGGCCATATGGGGCAACGATGCGAGAGCTCTCTCAGCCTATTCGGAGCTGATCTCCTATTTTATGGAACCCAGCCTGACGGTGGAGAAGCGAAAAAACAAAGTCTACCCCTGGGTCAGACGGATAGTGTTCTTCCTTCTCATACTTTTTGCCTATCTCTACATGGAAACGATAGAACAGAAAAACAAGGGTCATTTCAAGAAAAGCCTGATAATAATAACCAACGCTGCCATCGTCATCCTTGCGACCTATTTCGTGATAAACTCCGGCCTCTCGCCTTTTATCACGCTTCTGCCCTTCTTCGCCATCATAGCAAACGTCACCACGGGGCTTTCCGCCGCCCTCATCTTCTCCGTCATCCTCTCCTCCATACTGGGGATCTATTTCGGCTACGACTTCTCCATCTTCCTTTACGGTCTCCTCACATCCCTCACTGCAATCATAGCCACCAGGAACTTCGGAAACAGGTACCAGATCTACCTCGTCACCTTCCTCGTATTCGTGGTGGCGTTGATCAGCTCCACATCTTCCGCGGCTTTCCAGGCTACACTGACAAAAAACTCCCTCTTCAAGGTCTCTCTCGCCGCGCTCATAACTTCTCTCGCCTCGGGGCTTCTCGTCATAGGACTGCTTCCCGTCATAGAAAAGGTCTTCAGGATAAGCACTGATTTTCTGCTTCTCGAGCTTTCCAACCTCAACAATCCGCTTCTGAGAAGGCTTTCGGTGGAGGCGCCGGGGACATTCACCCACAGCATCCTCGTGGGCAACCTGTGCGAGGCAGCGGCGCGAAGGATCGGGGCGAACCCCCTTCTGGCCCGCGTCGCAGCCTATTACCATGACATTGGAAAGCTTAAAAATCCTGAGTATTTCATCGAGAACCAGATCGGCAAGCAGAATCCCCACGACCTCTTACCTCCCGAGGAGAGCGCCCGAATACTGAAGGCCCACGTGACCGACGGCGTCGAGATGGCGAAAAAGGCAGGTTTGCCTCAAGAGGTCATAAGGGTCATTCAGACGCACCACGGAACGAGCCTCATAACCCCCTTCTTCAAGAAAGCGAAAGAAATCCACGGCGACGTCAATGAAGAGGACTTCAGATACCCCGGCCCAAAACCGGAGACAAAAGAGGAAGCTATCTGCATGCTCGCTGACAGCGTGGAGGCAGCGGCCAGAAGCATGAACGAGCTGACTCTCGATAAGCTGAGGAAGCTCATCGATGACATAATCGAATCCAAGGTAAAGGACGGACAGCTTGATTCCACCGATCTTACCCGAAGAGAACTCCAGGAGATCGAGGAAGCCTTTTTCCCCGTCCTTCAGGGGGTATTTCACCCGAGAATCGAATACCCCGAAGAGAAAAAAGATAAAAAAGATGAAGATTCAGGTGATAAACAACCAGAAAGCACTTCCGATTCCGGATGAATGGCTCCGGAAAGCCCGTGAAAATCTCCTCCAGATAGTCCGATCGGAAGGCAGAGAGCCCTTTAAGGAGCTTAACGTCGTGATAGTGGACGACACTTATATGGCCTCACTGAACAGGGAGTTTCTTAAGCGGAACGGCACAACCGACGTGATCGCCTTTCCCCTCGATGACGTGGGCGAGATCTACGTGTCTGCAGAGGTCGCGGCCGACCGATCCCCGGTGGATCCCCTGGAAGAGCTGGCCCTTTACGTGATCCACGGATTGCTTCACCTCCTCGGATATGATCACCAGCGCCCCGAGGAAGAAAAGATAATGCGGGAAAAAGAAAGAGTATACCTGTCTCAATGGAAGAGATAGCGTCTATAATTTTTCTCCTCTCTCTTTCCTTCCTTTTCTCGGGGTCAGAGGTAGCCTTTTTTTCCCTGACCCCTCTCCACAAGAGGAAGCTTCGGTCGGAAAAGACCGGAAGGCTGATTTTAAGGTTAATCAGCTCTCCTTACAGGCTCCTATCGACCATCCTCTTCGGGAACACCGCCGTCAACTCCTATGCTTCATCTCTTTTCGCCCTTCTCTCGGCGAGACTTTTCTACAGGGTCGGCATCTCCGAACACTTCAGCTATCTCTTTGACATCGCGCTTTTTACGGCGATCCTGCTCGTCGTCGGGGAGATAACACCCAAGCTGATAGCCATCAGGCATTCGGAATCTTTCTCCCGCAAGGCTTCTTATTTCCTGTATCCTCTTTACGTTGTGTTGCTCCCGGTGAGTCTACCTTTCTCTATGCTTCTCGACAGGCTCCTGAAGAGGGGCAGGGCTGCGAGGGAGAGGCCGATTCTGGAGGAGATAAACTTCGTCCTGAAAAGGGCTCGCGAGGAGAACGGAATGCCCCCATACGAATATCGCGTCATAAAGGAAAGCCTCAACATTCTCACCGCTCCCGTCAGGGAATACATGGTTCCCAGGAAGGAGATAAAGGCGATCGAGGAGAACACTCCGATGGAGGAGGCCTTCGATGTCTTCCTCCGAACCCGTCACTCCCGTTTCCCCGTTTACAAAAACAGCCTCGATGAGATAATGGGGATCCTCGACTTCCCCTATCTTTTCCGGAAAGTGGGTGCTGTCGATCCCGAGAAGCCCGTCAGGGAATACATGAGGCCCGCTTTCTTCGTCCCCGAAACCATGAGGCTGATAGACCTCATAAGGAAATTCAGGAAGACATCGGAGAAACTCGCCATCGTCATCGATGAATACGGCGGCACCTCCGGCATCATCACGCTATGGGACATAGAGAGGGAGATCACCGGAGAGCTGGGAGAAGAAACTGAGATCGAAAACGTCCTGGAAATCAAGAAGATAGGAAAAAACATGTATATAGTCTCGGGGGACATGGACATCGAACAGCTGGGCGAGATACTCGGAATTGAACTGGGACGAGAGGGCACGGTGGCCGGATACATCATGGACATTTCGGGCAGAGTCCCGGAGGAAGGCGAGAGGATAGAGACAAAAGAGGTCATCTTTGAGGTGTTACAGAAGAGCGGGGAGACCATAGAAAGCGTCAAGGTGATATTGAGATGATCTACCTCATCCTCTTCCTGATCTCGATAGTCTTCGTGGCGATTTTCGCTGCCTTCGAGATAGCCTACATCAGCACCGAGAGATCTTATATGGCGGTGGAACTCCCGGAAAAGATCAGGGAATTCCTGATAGGGTTTCCCGAAAGGGTGCTTACGGCCGACCTCATAGGCACAAATATCTTCTCGGTGACGGCTGCCGTTTCTCTCACCGACTTTTTCATGGGTAAAATGAAAAGCGGCGGCCAGGCGGCGTTCCTGGCCGCCGCATCCACCACCCTTTTCATCCTGCTCTTCGGTGAGGTCTTTCCCAAGGCTTACGCCAGGTCGCGCCCCCACGTCATCACAAGGAGGTTCGCTCCGCTTTTATTCTGGGTGTATCGTGTGAGCCTGCCCGTGGTCTTCCTCGTGTCCCAGATATCGAGGATAATCTCCCGCGCCGGCGAAAGCACACTCACCGCAAAGGAGGAACTGGAGTTACTCATCCTTCGGGGCCTCGAGGAGAGGCTTCTGAACGAAAAGGAGGCTCGCTTCCTTCTCCTGTCCCTGAGATTTTATGACAAAAGGGCTTCGGACCTAATGCAGCCCATGAAAGAAGTTTTCTTCCTCCCCGTGAACCTCCCTCCATCTAAATTCAGGGCAGAAGCACGAAAATCGCCTTCAGATCGAATACTCGTCTACGATGGAAGCCTTGACAACATAGTGGGAGTAGTCCATATTAAGGACTTATACGCCCTGGGGGAAAGGGAAATCTCCATCAGGGATCTCCTCAAACCGGTGGCATTTGTCTACATGAATTGGGGCCTTGAAAGGGTGTTCAGGGAGATGAAAAAGGTAAGAACTTCTTTTGCCGTGGTGATCGATGAGTACGGCGGCGCATTGGGAGTTATTTCGTCCAAGGAGCTGCTCTATCACATCATCGGCACCATGGAGGACAGCACTAACGGAAATAACGAGCTCATCCTGGTGAAGGGCAATACTCGCTTTGAGGAGCTCGAATCGATGGGCTTCGGCGAGGAAGCTCCGCCGGACTGGACGGTATCGGCGTTTATACTGAACAGGACAGGGAGGATACCCGGAAAGGGCGAGGTGATAGAAACCGACAACCTGCGCTACGTAATAGCAGACGCCGACGAGAAAGAGATAAAAAAGGTCCTGATCAAAAAGAAAAATGAGAAAGGCTGGGGCTGAAGTAGACAGGATAGAAAAGCTGACCGACATAGTGACCCACTTCGTGGACAACGGCGAATGGAGGCGTGCGGCCACGCTTCTGGCGCAGAAACACCCCGAGGACGTGGCCAGGGTCCTGGAAAAACTGGGCAAAGAAGACAGGACAAAGGTCTTTAAATTCCTCCCTCTCGAGCTTCAGGCCGAGGTCCTGCTCTGCTTCGATGACGACATAATCAATGAGATGCTGAAGGTGCTCTCCCATAAAGATCTGGGCGAGCTCGTCGAGGAGATGGACGCCGACGACGCGGCCGACATAGTCTTGGAACTCCCCGAAGAAGAAAGGGACAAGGTCCTCTCCCACGTCCCGCCAGAGGATAGAGAAGATGTGGAAAAGCTGCTGGAATATCCCGAGAACTCCGCCGGCGGATTGATGACCACCGAATACGTGGCCTTTCCCGCCGACAAAAAGATCTCCGAGGTCATAGAGGAGCTCAAAAAGCTCGAGGAGTCCGAATCCCGCCTCCTATACATAATAGGTAAGGACGGAAAGCTTGTTGGCGTTACGACTTACAGAAAGCTCCTCCTTTCCAACCCCGATTCGACCCTGGGAGATATAGCTGAGGAGGTGCCCTCTGTGTCGGTCCTGGCAGACCAGGAAGAAGTCATCAGAGCTGTCGAGAAATACGATCTCATCGAAATGCCGGTCGTTGACGAGGAAGGAAAACTCGTCGGCGTAATCACCCTCGATGACATAATCGATGTCGTAGAGGAGGAAGCATCCGATGACATCTACAAGCTTGGAGGCCTGGGGGAGGTCGAGAGCATTTTCTCCCATCCTGTGAAGTCGGCCAAAAGGAGGTTGCCCTGGCTCATAATGAACCTCCTGACGGCCTTCATCGCAGCTTCAGTGGTGGGATTCTTCAAAGACACCATCTCCAAAATAGTCTATCTCGCCGTCTTCATGCCCGTCGTTGCCGGGATGGGGGGAAATGCGGGCACCCAGACCCTCGCCATGGTGGTGAGGAGCATTGCCCTGGGTGAGGTGACCTTTAAGGACGTGAAAAGGCTTCTTCTCAAGGAGATAATGGTGGGGATACTGATAGGCCTCGCCGTCGGTGCGGTAACATCGGCCGTGGCCTACCTCTGGGTGGGCAACCCCGTTTTCGGGCTTCTTGTCTTCATAGCCCTCCTCGGAAATATGATAGTGGCTTGTATAATGGGGCTTTTAATCCCTATAATATTAAAGGTTTTCGGACAGGACCCCGCCCTCGCATCGGGTGTGATAGTGACGACCTTCACCGATGTGACGGGATACCTTCTTCTTCTGGGTCTTGCGACGCTCTCGATCAAATACCTCAGATGAAAGTTGAGAAATTTATAGAAAAATTCAAAGACATCAGGGTAGCCGTTATAGGCGACCTTATCCTCGATGAATATCTTTTCGGGGAGGTGGAGCGCATCTCGCCCGAGGCTCCCGTTCCCGTAGCGGCGATCAAGGAGCGGAAGATCAATCCCGGAGGGGCGGCCAATGTCGCCCTCAACCTCCGCGCCCTGGGCTCCGACGTGGATCTCTTCGGGATCGTGGGCCGCGACACGCCAGGCGGAGAGCTGCTTCAACTCCTCAGCGAACGGGGAATCGGCATTGAAGGGATCATCGAAGTACCGGACAGGCCCACCACGTTGAAGACGAGGGTCATCAGCCAGGGCCAGCAGATGATAAGGCTCGACCGCGAGGTAACCTCACCTATCGACGACGAGCTGGCCAATAAGATATTGAGAAGGGTAAGGGAAGGCCTGGACGACATCGACGCCGTCATATTCCAGGACTATAACAAGGGCCTCCTCACGGCCTACCTCATTACCAGGTCCATAGAGCTCTTCGGGGAGAGACTTAAAGCAGTGGATCCCAAGCTCGATAACTTTTTCACATACAAAGGGGTAGACGTTTTCAAACCCAACATCAGGGAGCT
>DRBW01000064.1 GCA_011042705.1 Caldifarciminota bacterium | reverse complement strand
TCTATGATGACCATATTCCCGTAGCCGAGAAAGTCGCCCGAATATGCAACCTGGCCCGATTCCACTGCGAGGACGAAATCTCCGGGTTTGGCCCTTATGTCAATGCCGTTGTTTCTCGTTTTCGTTTTGTACCTGGGGTGCCATAGAGTTCCAAAGTGAGAAATTATCCTTCCCTCCACCGGTTTAAGCAGTTTTTTGCCTTTTAGGGTGTAGATTTTTGCGGGTTTCCTTCTCTTTTTTTCGAGTTTTTTGATAAGTTTTTCCAGGTCGCGGATCGAGGCTTCCAGCTTCCTTATATATTTTTCCTTGGCTCTTTTTTCCGCTTTGATGGAGCGCAGTTTCTTTCTCTTCTTCTTCTCTGTTGTCTCGAGCCTTCGCTTCTTCCTGAGTATCTCGTCTTTTATGGCCGCGAGCTCGGCCAGGTCCTTCGCCCTCTCCTCTTTGAACCGTGTCAGATTTCTTTTCGCCTTGAGGATCTTCTCGTAATACCGCTTCTCCCTCTCGAGCAACAGGCGAGAGGCTCTCACCTTGTCAAAGGCCTTATACAGCGACCCGGTATTCACAAGAGCCTCGAGAAAAGAGGGTTTTCTCGTCCTGTAGAGGGCTACCAGCCCGCCGCGCATCTTTAGAAGGGATGTGTCCAGAATGTTTTCCGCCGTCGAAATGCCCCGATCCAGCTCCCTCAATTCTTCTTTCAGCTCTCTTTCCCTGCTCTGCAGTATCTCGATCATCGAACGCAATATCTCTTCCTTCAGGACGGCTTCCCTTGCCTTCAGCTTTTTCAAACGAGAGCGGGTGCTTTGAAGCTCGGCCTCGAGCTTTTTCAGCTTCTCCCTGTAATTTTTGACTCCCCCGGAGAGGAGCAGAAAAACGAGGACCCAGTTCAACATTCTTCCGATGCCTTAAGGGATAGAAGGTGCAAAAGAGAGACCAGGACCGGCGTTCCCAGCAGGATAGGTGCTGACCAGGGGACCTCGAGCCTGAAAGCCTGTTCGACGGCTCTTAGAACAACCAGGAGGAAAAAGGAAGCGAGATATCCTCCGATAAGTGAATGGGAGAGGATCTCCACAGGCGGAGGGAGCATCAGGTCGTTGTCACATTTAAGTTCCCCGAAAAGCAGAAAGGGAAAGGAGATTATGAAGAACAGGGCGAGGGCTGTTAAGAAATACATGATCCTCATGAAGTTGAGGCTGAGCTTTTCGAAGCGTGCAGTCCATGCGCCGGCGTAGTACACTTCCTCCACGCCGGGGAGCTTTTTCAGCTTGGAGACGAGATCCTGAAGAAGGTCGATGGAGGACCACTCCCGACGTGGTTTTATTCGTATTTCGCTGGGCAGAGGGCTCCGGGGATAGAGCTCAAGGAGCTCTGCGTAATCGGGGTATTCCTTTCGAAATATCTCCTCAGCCTTCTCGCTGTCGATATACAGGGAGCTCTTTACCCCGGCGAGCTTCTTCACAAAGGAGAGAAGGAACTGCACCATGGTGCTATCTATGCCGTCGGCCAGATATACGTTGACTTCGGTGCGGGATTTCATCCTGTGGATGACGCTCTGAGATGCTGATGTCATGAGCATGAGGCCTTCCAGGGCTACTACACCCAGCAGAGAATAGAAGAAAATGGTTTTTTTCAGAGACAGGGGGAAGTTTCTCAATTTTTGCCGCTGGTTTTTGATCCCTTGCGGATCTGCATGAGGAGGTATTTCCTTATGAATTCATCCAGGTCTCCGTCCAGCACCTGCTCGGTGTTGGAGGTTTCGTAACCCGTCCGGTGGTCCTTGACCATTCTATAGGGGTGCAGGATGTAAGACCTTATCTGATGTCCCCAGGCTATCTCTCCCTTTTCCTTCTCGATGTCCTTTAGCTTTTCCCTCTCCTTTTCCCTGTAATACTCGAAAAGCCGCGCCCTCAGTATCCTCAGGGCGGTCATCCTGTTCTGATACTGGGAGCGTTCGGACTGACAGGTAACCACGATCCCCGTGGGAATGTGAGTGATCCTGACAGCCGTTTCGTTTTTCTGCATGTGCTGGCCCCCGGGTCCCGACGACCTGAAGGTGTCGATCTTCAGATCGTCTTCCTTTATCTCCACGTCCAGGTCCTCCGCCTCGGGATAGACGAACACCGAGGCGAAAGAGGTATGCCTTCTCTGATTGGCATCGAAGGGTGAGATGCGGACGAGCCTGTGAACACCTCTCTCTGCCTTTAAATAGCCGTAAGCATAGGGGCCTTCCACCAGAACGGTCACGTCCTTGATCCCGGCCTCTTCCCCGGGCTGAAGGTCCAGTATCTTATACTTGAATCCCTTTTTGTCGAGCCATCGGAGGTACATCCTGAGGAGCATCTCGGCCCAGTCCTGGGATTCGGTGCCGCCCGCGCCGGGATGGATGGAGAGGATAGCGTTTTTCTCATCCTCGGGCTGAGTGAAGGAGGCCTTTAGCTCCAGATCCTCCAGGTCGTTTTCGAATTTCTTCAGTTCCCTCTCGAATTCCTGCTGAAATTCCTCGTCGTCCTCGAATTCCGATAGCTCCTTCAGGTATTGCAGTTGCTTCTCGAGCCTTTCGATATCGGCGAGACGCTTCTTGAGCTGAGAGAGACGGCTCATCAACTCCTGGGCTTTCTTCCTTTCCGCCCAGAGATTCGGATCCTGTATTTTCCCCTCGATTTCCGAAATCTCTCTCTGGACGCCGTCGGCGTCAAAGAAACCCCCTTAGCTCTTCGAATCTCTTTTCGAGGTCAGCCAGCTTTTCCGAGCCCTTCATTGTTGTTTTTATTATAACTTGTGCCGAAGCCCGGTGTCCAGACGGTTGACAGGAACGCACGGACTTGATATCATTCCTGAGGAAAAGGGAGAGGTCGGTATGAAATCGGGAATCGAGATCCAGGGAGGCGAGAAAAGAGGTTTCAAGCTTAAAGCTCCGCGTGGGATCAGGCCCACGCAGTCTCTCGTTAAAAGGTCGCTTTTCGACCGCCTCGGCCCCTGGATAGTTAACCGCAGGATGCTGGAGCTTTTCGCCGGCTCGGGCGCGGTGGGATTCGAGGCGCTTTCGCGGGGTGCTTCGGAAGTGGTCTTCGTCGACAGATCCCGGAATGCCGTCCTTTCCATAATGGAAAACGCCAGGAAGCTCGGATACGGGGATCGGGCGAAGGCGGTGAGGAGGGAGGCCCTCAAATTTCTCAGGGAGCTCAGGGAGCGCGGGGATAAATTCGACTTCGTTTTCGCCGATCCTCCCTACGACCTCCAGCTCTCTCCCGAGTTTTTCGACCTGGTGGGGGAGGTTTTAGAGAAGGAAGGGCTTTTCGTTCTTGAATTGAGGTGGAAAGACAGGGAAATAAAAGGAATTTCGAGCCTCGAGCTCGAGAAGGAGGTGAAACTCGGTGACACAGCGCTTCTCTTCTTTGGTCGTTTATCCCGGTAGTTTTGACCCGATTACACTGGGACATCTCGACATAATAAGGCGGGCTCACAGCCTTTTCCGCGACGTGATCGTGGCCGTAGCGGATTCCCTGAACAAGGAACCCCTTCTGCCCATAGATGAGAGAATTGAGTTGATCGTGACTGCCACCGAGGGCCTTGAAGGCGTCCGGGTGGAGAGGCTGAAAGGGCTTCTCGTAGATTTCGCCAGAAAACACGGCGCCAGAGCTATAATAAGGGGCCTTCGGGCTGTCTCTGATTTCGAATACGAGTTCAAGATGGCCTGGATGAACAGGAGGATGGCTCCGGAGATAGAGACGATTTTTCTGATTCCAAGCGAAAAATACGCCTATATCTCATCCAGCCTTGTCAAGGAGATCGTGTACCTGGGCGGCGATGTCAGCACCATGGTCCCGGAGGTGGTCGCCCGAAGGCTCGAAGTACTGAGGGGAAAGCTCGGCGAAAAAGGGCCCTCGCTGGAACACGACTGAAGTCCGTCCCTATTCAGGGATACCCTCGATCTTCGCGAGTTCCAGTAGGGCATCTCTTAACCTGATAACCTCCTCCTCGGTGTTGTAGATGTAGAAACTTGCCCTGGCCGTTCCCCAGAGCCCCAGGCTCCTGTGCAGGGGCTGGGCGCAGTGGCATCCCTCCCTTATGCTGATGCCTCGTGAATTGAGAAATGAAGCTATCCTTTCGGTGTCAAGCTCCCCCAGAAGAAAGGAGAGAGCACCTACACGGTCCTCGGGCCCGATTATTCGCAGCCCGGGGATCTCCGATAGAAGCTCGTAGGCTATCCCTACAAGGTGCCTGTCCCAGGCTTCAACTTTCTCCATCCCGATCTTCTCCAGGTAGTCGATGGCAGCCCCAAAGCCTATAGCCCCGCAGATATCGGGAGTGCCAGCCTCGAACTTCCAGGGTATCTCCTTGAAGTAAGACCTGAAGGGCTCAACGCGGCTTATCATGTCGCCTCCCCTCAGAAAAGGAGGCATTTTATCGAGGATCTCCTCTTTTCCATAGAGAACGCCGATGCCGGTCGGTCCAAGCATCTTGTGGGAAGAGAACACCATGAAATCGGCGTCTATTTCCCTCACGTTCAGAGGGAGATGTGGCGCGGACTGAGCAGCATCGATGAGGACAAGTGCGCCGACGCGATGGGCCATTTCTGCGATATCCCTCACGGGATTGACTGCCCCGAGAACGTTGGAGACGTGAACCACCGAGACGAGCTTTGTCCTCTCGCTGAGTTTTTCTTCAAACTCCTCCATCCTGAGGAGCCCGTCGTTATCGATGTTTATGTAGCGGAGCCTGACGCCCCTTTTCTCCTGGAGCATCTGCCAGGGCACGATATTGGCGTGGTGCTCCATGAGCGTGAGGAGTATTTCGTCGCCTTCCTTCAGGAACTCGGCGCCATAGGAATATGCCACGAGATTTATCGCCTCGGTGGCGTTCCTCGTGAAAACTATTTCCCGCCAGCTCCCCGCATTTATGAAATTCGCGGTTTTCTCCTTTATCTTTTCGTATAGTTCCGATGCCTCCTCCGAGAGCGTGTGTTTTCCGCGGTGAATGTTGGCGTTGTGGAATTCGTAGAACCGCCTGATGGTGTCGATTACCTGGCGCGGCTTCTGGGTGGTGGCGGCGTTATCGAGATATACGAGGGGATGTCCCTCTATTTTCCTTTTCAATATGGGGAAGTCCTCTCTGATACTCGATATATCGGGATATCCGGACATAGCTGCAGTATTATAGTATTGGAGGAGTCATATTTTATCAACCCTCACTTTTTTCACCGGGTTTCTGGCTTTAAAATTAAAAATATGGAGGACGTCCTCAGGCTTATCGAAGACCCCGGGAATATAAATTTCTTCTATACCTTCGATAGCGGCCAGGCCTTTCGCTGGACGGTATCTTCCAGGGGCTTTACAGGAGTCGTCGATAGGCGGGTGGTCAACATAAAGAAAGAGGGAAAAGCCATTCTTATTCTCTCCAACAGAGAAGAGGGCGTTATCGAATGGTTCAAGAACTATTTCATGGCCGATCTCGACCTGGAGAGAGCTCTGGAGGCCATCGATGTCGACCCTTACATCCACTCAGCGATCGAGAAGTACAGGGGACTCAGGCTGCTCAGGCAGGAACCCTGGGAGACCCTTGTTTCGTTCATAATTTCTGCCAACAACAACATTCCCAGGATTAAGGGGCTTGTGGAAAAGCTTTCCTCGAGCTTCGGGGAACCCCAGGAGTTCCAGGGGAAAATATACTATAGTTTTCCGGAACCAGAGGCCCTCCTCGAGGCGGGAGAAAGAGCGCTCAGGGAGCTTGGGGTCGGGTTCAGGGCCTCTCACATAATCAATGCGGCGAGGTTTGTCACCGAGAATCCGGATTGGGAGGAAATCGTGAGGAACAACGGTGCCGATGAGGGGAGGGAATTCCTCAAGAAAATAAAGGGTGTAGGGGACAAGATCGCCGATTGCGTTCTCCTGTATGCCTTTTCCAAGATGGACGTTTTCCCGAGAGATGTCTGGATCAACAGGGTGCTGGAGAAGCTGTATTTCCGGGGCGACAGGGTGCCTCCCTCGAGGATCAGAACCTTCCTTCTCTCCCATTTCGGGAGCTATATGGGGCTCGCGCAGCTCTACCTCTATTACTGGGCCAGAAGAGAGCTCCAGGTGTGAAAATCAGCGCAAAAACCCTGAGGGTAAGTTCAGCAAAACCAGGCCGTGTTTTCCCCGTTTCCTTCCGGGAAAGCAGGGGACGGGCTCCGGGCCGCCGGCATAGAGGTAGTTTCCCAGATACATGAGATCCGCGTTGTCCAGAGAGCCGTCGCAGTTCTCATCGCCGAGCCACAGGGGATCGGGCGGGTCTCCACCCCCGTACAGGTAGTTTGCGAGGAAGACGAGATCGACGGGATTGACAATTCCGTCGCCGTTAGCATCGCCGGGAACCCTGATAGTTATGTGGAAGTCCACATCGGAGGCTCCAGGGGGAACGATCTGATATTCGGGTTCAACGGTCGCATAGGGCGGAAGGCCGAGGGTATCAATGTAGACCCGGTAGCTGTCAGCTTCCGACGCCACGAAAAGGGTATATCTCCCGTCGGAATAGGACTGGGTGAAATTGCTGCCTATGGTATCGTTGCCGGAATAGCCCTCGGCAAAGATCCTTATCTCATCGGCAGGATCATCGTTCACATAGACGTGGCCCCTGATGCTGTCGTCGGCCTGATAAACGGGGAAGTCCACCTGCGAGGAGCCGGACCCCAGGATGAGGGTCAGCTGGGGAGGAGGCGTGAGATAATGCGGGTACATGGCGCTCACATCCAGATATATCTCCCAGAAAGACCCCCATTCGCTCTTGAGGTTCCTGGAATAATAGCCCGGAGATGACCAGATAGAAGCGGCATAGGCAGTGGTGTCGAAGAGGGTGAAGGCGGCCCCCACAAAGAGGGCCCTCGATATGTCCGGCAGGGCATCGCCGTTTTCGTCCCTTATGTTTCCGCTCACCTGCGTGTTGTCATTGGGGGTGAAACTCACCGTCAGGCCAGAGATGGGACCTGTGAGGATCAATGTGTCCGTCAGGAGTTCGGGGCTGACGTAATCCTGGAGATATCCCGCGATGTCGATAGGGAGAAGGTAAAAGGTGTCGCCGTAAAATTCATCGGGAACCGCAAAGTTGAAGTGACCGTTTCCATCGGTATAAGTTCCGAAGAAATCGCGGAAGGCGATCACCGCCGAGGTGTCCTCGACCTGGCGGGCGACGAAAATCGTGATGCCTCCCACGTCGGGCGGAACCGTCACTGTTCCCGATATAGTCAGAGATGAGCTGACCGGAAGGAGGTGGAGGAGAGCGGTGTCTGAAATGCCGGCATCAAGGGCCACAATGACGAAATCGCCACAGACATAACCGAGCCGGCTGACGTCGACAGCGCTCTCTATCTGTCCGTCGGCGCTCTCATCCTCGTCGAAGGGCCCCCCATCTTTCACCTGCAGCTTGCTCAGTAAGGGTTCATCGGGGTCGGCCGCGCCGTCGCCGTTCACATCGGCAAAGAGAAGTATTTTAACCTCTGCCCCCTCGCTCTCGGGCATCACACTGAGAAGGAGGGTGTCACCGTAGCTCAGAGTTGCCTCGTCGGAGCCATTCAGGAGCAGGCCGTGGGCACCATAAAGCCCAATGGGAATCAATAAGAAGAGGGAAAAGAGGGCTGGAGCCCATTGCGCTGGTGAAAGCCTCTTCATCTTCATCCTCCTTTTGAAGGCTAACCTATTTAAATAACGGGAGGACGCTGTAAAATCAACCGCATATGCCTCCCTGGTTCACGGTTGGGCCTGCTGAATCGAGGGAGTGCGTGGTTTAAAATTTCTTCGTGTCGAAGAAGCCCGGGGTGCTCATAATCAGGACCAGGATGATCGGCGATGTCCTTCTCGACACTCCCCTCATAAGGGCGCTTCGCCGCAAGGGGTTCGAAGT
>DRBW01000067.1 GCA_011042705.1 Caldifarciminota bacterium | reverse complement strand
TTTCTCACCTTTTCACCCCTTGTATTTTTGCGTGATTACTTCTCAGGCTCTCGCGCCTGGGCACTCACGAATTCCTTTGCTTCAGGAAAAAGGAGGATTATTTCATGAGATGGGGTAAATTTTTGCTCGTTCTGGCAGCGGCGGCGACGCTGAGCGCCCTGCCACAGGTTAACGGGGTTTATGTGAATCCCAACCCCTTTTCTCCCAACGGAGACGGCAGGGCAGATACGACGCAGATCGGCTTCAGCCTTTCAGGGCCAGCCTATATAAGGCTGATCGTTCAGGGTTCTCCGCCCGACACGTTGATCGACAGCACACTTCTGAGTTCTGGATCCCACAGCCTTCTCTGGGATGGGGCGGGCTATTCCGACGGGAGCTATACCTTTCTCATCTTCGGATGGGACACCCTCGGCACGCCGATAGATACCGTTTCCAGCATGGTGGTCATCGACAAGACACCCCCGTCCCTCAGCTCCATTTCCGCGGTTCCCAATCCCTTCAGCCCAGACAATGACGGGGTCGATGATTACCTGAGAATAGAGTTCACCGCCTCGAACACAAGTCCTCCCGGCTACGATTCCTATCTGCTTCCCTCGGGAAGGATAGCTGTTTTGACCATAGTAGGAACGGCCTCGGGCAATACCTATACCACGACACCCGATAATTCCCCGACGATGCCCCCCTTTCCCGTCTATTTCACCCTTTTGCCCCATCATTTCACGGTGGATAACGTTACCCTTCACTTCATAGACTGGAACAATACCATAGTCGACGTCACCGTCGAGGAAACGCCCGCTCTCCTCAACAGGGTGGGTGACCTCTCCAACAGGTTTGAGAGCCTCAATTACTGGGCCGATGAGCTCTCAGAGGGAGATACCGCTGTTCTCTACCTTTATGCCTTCACGGGAAATGCAACGGTGACGATCCTGGACAGCACGGGCAACGAGGTCTTTCAGCACAATTTCTATCAGGAATTTCACGGCGACGATACCTATTCGGTGCTCTGGGGACCCGGTCCCTATCCCGACGGGCTTTATACCTACAAAATTTTCCTCGAGGACGATGCCTACAACCTGGATCAGTTCACGGGGTCAGTCGTGGCGAATTCGGTTCCCACCTCCCTTTCCGATCTGACCGTCACACCTCCGATTATCTCGCCGGAGAACCACGATGGCCAGTTCGATGTGGCTTCCATTTCTTACAACCTGTCGGAAGACGCCCAGGTGACCATCAAGATCTACAATTCGCCTTCGGTCTTCGATTCGACGACGCTGGTGAGGACCTTGATAGAGTCCGAGGGGCAATCGGGAGGTCCCCATTCCGTTCCCTTCGACGGAAAGGATGACGGCGGGAACTATCTCGCCCAGGGCAGCGATTCGACCTATACGATCGTTGTCGACCTTTACGATCCCCTGACCGGCGATGGATTTCAGGCAACGACAGAGGTGGAGATCGACAACCTGCCGCCCCAGGCACCGGACCTCGACACCCTTTCCCTCTCATCGCCCACTTCGGATTCCACCGATACCCTGAAAGGCTTCTCCGAGGCCGGAAGCCACCTCGAGATAATGAGAAACGGTGATCTCCTCGGAACGGCGGAGGCCGACACACTGACGGGATATTTCAGCTTCGTCGTTTCCTACCTGGAGGGCAACAATTATATCTTTGCCGTTCCTTATGACGAAGTCATGAACAGAGGGGCGACTTCCGACACTCTCTACGTCCTCTACGACAGCACGGCGCCGATCCTTATGTTCTCGATGCCCTCAGACAGCAGCTACGTTACCGATACGCTGAGTGACATCAGGGTTGCGATGTGGGACGAGCTGTCAGGAGTGAACCTCGATTCGTCCGACCTCAGGCTGTTCAAAGGAGGCGTTCCGGTCCTTGGGACCCTGGACCGTCTGCCTCCCGATACGCTGCGATACGTCCTCGATGACCCTCTTGTGCCGGGTGGAGTGGACGACGGCATATACGACATAAGGATCGAGATGCGCGATAGCGCGGGGAATGTCAAAGAGGACACGCTGATTTTCACCTTCGATACCCGTCCTCCGGAAGCCCAGATTTACCCGTCGGACTCCGATTTTGTGAACGCCCTGGACAGCTCTTATGCGATCCTTTCCGATGAGCTTTCAGGTGTGGACATGTCCGCTGCGGACCTTCAGCTCTCAGGGCCCCTGGGGGCTGTGAGCGGAAGCACTTATGTGAGAGATACGGCCATTATCTTCGTGCCCTCCCCGCCGCTCGCGACCGACGGCACGGAAGACGGCCGGTATTACATCACCCTCTCTGCGTCCGATATAGCCGGGAACGCCGACACGCTTGAATCCGAGTTTATTTACGACACCAAAAAGCCCGTTATAGCCGAGGTCAATCCGCCGGGAGGACTTGTGTCAACGCCCATATCGTCTGTCTTCGCTGTCCTCTCGGACCTCAATCCCGGAAGGGAAAGCTCGGGGATCGATTTCGGTGCAAGTTCGGTCAGGCTTTACAGGGACAGCCTTCCCGTCTCGGGGCAGAAGGTCACCTCGGGGGACACCGTGTTCTGGGTTCTCAGCGAGCCTTTGAGCGAGGACGGAAGCTATGAGGTCTTCGTGAGGGCCGTCGACAATGCCGGCAACCGCGATTCGCTGTCCACGGACTTTCTGTTAGACCTTCACGGCCCGGTTATTTCCTCCAGCTTTCCTTCCGATGGCAGCTATGTCACTGAGAGCATTAGCCGCGTTGTTGTGTATTTCGACGACGGAAATGGCAGCGGCGTTGAGTCTGTCACGATGACGGTCATAGGGCCGGGGGGACAGTCGGTGCCGGGCAACCTGACTCTGGAGGGCGACAGCGCAGTATATCAGTTCACCGTTCCTCTTTCGGAAGACGGATCCGATGACGGAAGCTACACTGTCGTCGTCACTGCTTCCGATGCCGCCGGCTGGCCCCTGGAACCTCAGAACCCGACAACTCTGAGGTTCACTTTCGACACGCAGGCTCCGGGCGCCGTTGAATTCTACCCTCAGGGCCTCGTGAATCTCGCTCAGATGGACACAGTCTGGGCGAGGATAAGCGACCTGACCTCGGGGGTCGATCTCGGCGCGAGCAACATATCCCTCAAAAGAGAAGGATCTCCGGTGCCGGGTCAGGTTATAAGGCGCGAGCCCGATACCCTTCTTTACGTCGTGAGCGGAGCGGTCCTGAACCTTAAGTCTAAAGCCGGAAAATCCCTGAGTGGCATCCTCGACCTCACGGACGGCAACTATTACACCATAGTTACTGCCGTTGACTCCGCCGGCAACATCGGGGTGGACAGCTCCCAGTTTACTCTCGACAGGACGCCTCCGCAGATCATCCTTTCCCCCGAAGATTCGTCCTATCTGAGCAGGGTCGACAGCATTTTGATGGTACTGAGAGATCAGCTCTCGGGTCCCAATACTTCACTTTCCTCGCTTTTCCTGACGGGCCCTCAGGGACCGGTTAACGGCAATATATCCGTTACCGAGAGCACGGTGGCCTTTATTCCTTATCCACCGCTCAGGACAGATGGATCCGACGACGGCAGGTATTTCGTGACCGCGACCGCTGTCGACAATGCGGGCAACGCCGATACCCTTGAAGCCACCTTTATATTCGACACGAGGCCGCCTGTTCTCATCGCCAGTTTCCCGGCGCCCGATGCCACCGTGGGCGAAGAGGTCAACTGGATCTGGATATTGCCCAGCGACTCCGTGGTTTCGGGGAGGGAGCCCTCGGGAGTGAATTACCAGGCTTCGGAGATCTATGTGATCACTGAGGATGACGACAGTCTGCCGGGAACCATTGAGACCCACGGCGATACGCTCTATTACATACTTTCATCGCCCCTGACCGTTGGGGGGAACTACACCGTCTCGGTCAGGATCTACGATAACGTGTTCAACGAGGACAGTTCGAGCTGGACATTCCTCCTTGACGTCAGTGCTCCCTACGTCTCGGCGACCTATCCTCCCGATTCGGGTTTTGTCGCCGATACCCTTTATTCATTGCAGGTCGTCCTGGAGGACCAGTCGGGGAGCGGGATAAATCCCGACACGGCCCTTACCAGGGTGGAACTTGAGAATTACTACGGCCAGGCGGTTCCTGGGTCCAATAACCTTTCGGGAGATACGATCACCTTTACTCTGTCCTCGCCCATACTGCCCAACGGAGCGGCCGACGGGCTCTACCGCTTTCTCGTTTACGCTCAGGATCTGGCAGGCCATCCATTGAGTCCATCGAATCCCGATACCTTCGTTTTCATTTACGATTCGAGGCCGCCCCGAGTTGTCGAGACATATCCCGATTCGGGAGCAGTCGGAGTTGTGCCCCAGGACAGCGTCTACGCGCTGGTAAGCGACATTTATCAGGGGATTTCGGCGGTTTCGGGCGTTAACCTGGAGGGGTCCTACCTCATTCTTCTTTATCCCGACTCCACCGGCGTTCCGGGATATCTATCGAGGGTCGACCTCGGAAATGGCGAAGGACGCCTCGTATGGCACATAGATCCTGGGGCCGGCTTTCCGGGCGGAGAATACAGTCTTTCTCTCCACTTGTCCGACAGGGCAGGCCATACGGTGGATCTCCTCTATACCTTCACCGTACCCGACAGGGAGCCTATCGTCATCTCGACCTCTCCGGCAGACGGCGCGGTGGTAAACTCCGTGAGTTCGGTCTCCGCTGTCGTTCTCGATAGAACGGGAAGCGGCATAGATACGGTGAATTCCTACATACAGCTTTACGATCCATCCGATTCCCTCATGGATGGCGGGATGAGTTTCACCGCCGAAGACAGTCTCTGGACATTTACTCTGGAACTCTCGGAACCTCTTACCGCAAACGGTACCTACAGCATGAAAGTTTTCCCCCTCGCCAATGATTCCACAGCCGGAGATATATACGAGTCGCATTTTCTCCTTGACACGGGCTCGCCTCAGATCGTTTTCGCATCGATTCAGGAGGGAGATACCCTCTATTCAGTGCCCGACAGTTTTCTCTTCGTGGTCACAGATCTGTCTGGCCTCGACACCTCTCACACGCGCTTTGCTCTCTGGGATGCTGCCTATGATAGCGTCGCCCTCGAGACGAGATTCCTCGGCGACACCGTGCTCGTCGACGTCGTCGGGGACTTCACGGCGGAGGGCGTATACCACCTCTTCAGAATGTTCGGGGACCTCGCCGGAAACGTCCGCATAGATACGCTCGATTTCTATTACTGGAAACCCCTGAGCGCTGTTACCTACGTCAAGCCTACCCACGGAGACCTCATCGAGGTCGAAAATGGGGACACGGTCAGAGTTCAGATCGACGGAGCCGTAGCTTTGTTGCGCGACAGGGTCGGAGCGGGCCTGCTGGACATTTCGGTTTATCTCACAAAGGGTCCAAATGATACTCTCAGTGGTGTTGCCGATACGCTTAATGACAGCACATTTGCGTGGTATATCGATGTCCCTCTGGCCGCTGATGGCTCGGATAACGGCGTCTATTACGTGATCGTGAGTGCGAGGAACGCCGTTGGTGATTCACTTCTCGTCAAGAACAGGTTTATTTACCTCGTGGACACCGTTCCACCTCCGGAACCCTCCTCCATGAACATTCCCGACCGGACCTCAAACGACACAATAACGATCTCCGGGAAAACCGAGCCCTTCGCTCTCGTCATGCTTTTTGTCAACACCGAATTCAGGGATTCGACGAGGGCAGCCATCGACAGCACCTTTACCTTCAGCGATGTGCAGCTTTCCTACGGAATACCCAACGAAATCTGGCTCTTTTCTCTCGACGACTTCGGCAACAGCTCCGACACGGTCAAGTTCACTGTTTTCGTCGGACCTCCTGAGTTCGAGGTTTCCGCTCCCAGGCCCATGAACCTCGCTGACAACAGTTTCAGGATCTCGCTTCCCAGAGATGCCCACGTCAGGATATCCGTGTATAACCTCCAGGGCGATTTCGTCTGGAGAGCCGAGGCAGACCTCCAGGCAGGAAGCGATCGGGAGATAGCCTGGGAGGGCCTCAAAAACTCCGCCGGAAACGAGGTAAAGAACGGCGTCTACCTGTATATAGTCGAGGCTCGCTATTCCGACGGGACCGTTTCGAAGAAAAAGGATTTCTTTGCCGTTGTGCGATAAAGGAGGCATATCATGGGGAAGAATATGCACGCCATAAAGAAAATAGCTGTGATTTTTACGGTCGCCGTTGCCTCCCTCTGGGGGCAGGGTGCTTCGACGAGGGGGGCTTTCCCCCTTCTTGGGGTGGATGCGAGGGGATTGTCCATGGGAGGAGCCTTCACCGCGCTCGTCCAGGGAGCTCCGTCTGCGTACTGGAACCCAGCGGCGCTGGCCTTTCTCAAGGGCTACGATTTTACGGGAATGTATGCCCATTTCGGTGATCTCCCTCTCAAGGGCGGTTTCGCGGCCGTGGCTCAGGAGGATAAGGGATACGGTGCCGGCGCCCTTTCCTGGGAGTTCATAGGCATCAAAGCCTACGACGAGACCGTCAAGTGGAACGAGAACTGCATCAGCTATGCTTTCGCCAGGGAGTTCTCGCCGGGCATCGCGGCCGGCGGTAGGCTCAAATTCCTCTTCAACAGGACAGATATTGAGGAAGCTGACGTTTCGGGCGGAAGCGCCGATGTCGCCTTTCTGGGAGTTATGGGTGCCTTCCGCTTCGGGATGGTTCTCAGGGATCTGATATCCCGCCTGAAATGGGGCACGGGCACCAGTGAATCCCTCCCGCCCTCCTATCAGATGGGGGCTTCCTATTCGCTCCTCGAATCGAGGATCAACGCCGAGCTCGACATATCCGGAGAGAACAGCATGCCCCTCGCCGATATTCGCCTGGGCGTCGAGGTATGGCCCGTTCCAGACATCTTCGCCCTGAGGGGCGGCCTGATTCACAAGATGAGCGAGTACGACAGGAGGAACATCTTCAGCGCCGGTTTCGGAGTAAGGTTGACACAGGGCCTCGGCCATTATAACATTGGCTATGCTTTCGTGGCCGACAAGGAAGTTTTCGGCCTGTCGCACAGGATTTCAGTTGGGATGAGCTGGTAAAGCGATAGAGAATGAAACTGCTTACGATTTACGCTGAGCTTTTCAGGTACAGGCTCGGCAAGAAGGCTCTGCCGGAGGCCGAGTGCGATCACGATGAGGCTTCCATTGAGGATGCCATAGTAGGGTTTATCCACGTGGAGGCCGAGGACAAAGAGAAGGGCGGCGCCCTCGTTACAAAACTCATCAAGAACCTGAAGTGGCTTGCGGGCAAGAACGGAACAAAGAAGATAGTTCTCCATTCCTTTGCCCATCTCTCGGAGAGCAAGGCCGATCCTGCCTTCGTGAGGGAAGTCCTCGACAGGGCGAGAGAGCGCCTCGAAAAGGCGGGCTATGAGGTCTACGAGACTCCCTTTGGATTTTTCCTCGATCTGGAAGTGAGGGCACCGGGCCATCCCCTCGCCCGGGTTTTCAAGAGCTTTTGAAGGGGAGGTGCTGATAAATGGAGTTCATGGAAGTGGTCAGGAGAAGAAGGAGCATCAGGGCCTATGAGCCCAGGGAGGTGGAAGAGGAGGTTTTAAGGGATATACTGGAGGCTGCCCGATGGGCGCCTTCGGCAAAGAACCTCCAGATGTGGAAATTCGTGGTTGTCAGGGATCCGGATAAAAGAAAAGCTCTTGCAAAAGCTTCCTTCGATCAGAATTTTATCGCCGAAGCCCCGCTGGTCATTGCCGCCGTTGCCCTCGACCCCGAATACGTGATGTCCTGTGGCGTTCCTGCCTATGCCGTTGACCTGGCCATCGCGGTGGAACACATGGCACTCGCCGCCTGCGATAAGGGCCTGGGAAGCTGCTGGATAGGGGCCTTTGAGCAGGACAGG
>DRBW01000190.1 GCA_011042705.1 Caldifarciminota bacterium | reverse complement strand
GTGGGGTGGGGAAAGGTATTATTATGGTTTTTCATCCGGATGATCTGGATTTTGATTTATTTGAGGCGAAATACGCAGCCCTGGATATAGAAACCACCGGCGTATCGTTCAGAAACGACAGGATATGCGAGATCGCCATTGTGACATGGCGAGACGGTGAGAAGACTGAGGAGTTCTCGAGTCTCGTTAACCCGGGGTTATCTATATCCGAGATGTCCTATTCTGTCCATGGAATCACAAACTCCATGGTGACCCATTCTCCTACTTTCCGCGAAATAGCCGATAAAGTTTACGATATGCTGAAGGATTCGGTCATCATAGGTCACAACGTTCTCTCGGTGGACCTCAGCTTTCTCAACAAAGAACTCCGCGAGGCCGGCAAAAAGCCTCTTTATAACTTCTTCATAGACACCTATCTCATGTCAAAGAAAATAGTGCCTGGCCTTAAAAGGCGTTCTCTAAAGTGTCTCGCCCAGGCCCTCGACATAAAGGTAGATACACTCCACAGGGCCCTCCCCGATGCCCAGCTGGTGATGAAAATCTGGAGGAAAATACTTGACAGGTTCAGGCATGAGGACATCACCCGCCTGAAAGACATGAGAGAAATGGGTCTGCTCAATGGAAAGGTCAAGAAAAAGGCAAAAGATATAATGGAACTGGCGAGGATACACGGGATAGTGAGAATAGTGTATCTGTCTCCCTTCAGCGGGAGGACAATGAGAGATATAGAACCCCTTAGCGTGAGGGGCAACAAACTGGACGCTTATTGCCACCTCAGAGAAGACTTCAGAACCTTTGAATTGAACCGAATAATCGATTACAGGGTTCCCTGATCAGAATTCCTCTTCCCCGTAATCGAAGTCCTCTTCGTAATCGGGTTCGAGCTCGAGCTCCAGAACTTCCGCCTCTATGGCGGAAAGAGCCTCACCCGCATCCCTGAATGCATTTTCCAGGTCCTCGGGTGACATCTCCCCATCCCGGGCTGACTCGACGATCTCGTCGATCTCTATCCTCAATTTCTGGAGTTTCTTGGCTATCTCATCGATTTTGTCCTTGGTCAGGGCATCGGTCAAACCGAGCCTGAGATCGTCCAGCCTGGAAAACAGCTCAGCGATAGCTTCCTGCCAACCTTCCGTGAAATCCGTCACACTCTCCCACGTTGCGAGGATTTCCTCATCGCTCAGCCCTGACATATCAAACACCTCCTTTGATGAATAGGGATTTAATATACGCACGTCACCATATTAAGTCAATATGGTATTTTTTTCAGCTCCATGAAGGCAAATGGGATAGACTTGATGGGGAGGGATAGGGAATGTTATAATGGGCGCATGGAAAAACCCTTTTTAGATGAGAAGGGCAAAGAGGAGGTTAAAAAGCACCTCAAGCCCATTCCCAACAGCCATCCCGAAAAGGAATATCTCATCGAACTCGTGACTGATGAGCTCACAGCCATCTGTCCCTTCTACGGAAATCCCGATTTTTACAGGCTCAGAATCCTGTATGTCCCCGACCAGACGGTCGTGGAGCTCAAGTCCCTGAAGTTTTATATCACAGCTTTCCGGGACTACAGGACGACCCACGAGAACCTGCTAAATACCATCTTCGATCAGCTACAGGAGCTCATGAAGCCTCGCTATATGCTGATAGAGCTCGACGTGGCGGTCAGGGGAGGCATAAAAACCCGGATACTCAGGGAATCGGGGGAAAGGCCCCGCATCTTTGAGGTAGAAACAAAACTCAGGATTTAAAATGATCCCGATAGTCTGGATTTACTGGGGGGTCTCTCTGACGTTGGTCACACTTGCGAGCGCCTACATAGTTAAAAATCATGAGGACGTGGGTTTTGCAGCACTCACCGCCTTTTATTCGCTCTATTTAGCTGCCTCTCAGATACTCGCTTCCAGAATCATATATTTCGACATAGGGATCTACAAATTCACGGCCCCTTCCGCCGTGTTCATTTACCCCTTCATAGCCCAGGCGATAGATATGATCAACGAGGCTTACGGCAGGAAGAAGGCCCAGCTTTCCATCTTCATCGCCTTCCTCACCCAGGTCCTGCTCGTCACCTTCATCCTCATGGTAAACACATTAAAACCCGCTCCCTTTTTCAAATTTGAAACCGCCTGGAAGAGCCTCTTCGGGCTAAGCATAAGGATAACGGTGGCGAGCTGGCTATCTTTCCTCATCTGCCAGAACGTGGACGCCCATATTTTCTCATTTCTCAAGAAGAAATATGAAAAACAGGTGATACTGAGAAGCGTCACCTCGGACGTCCTGGACCTCACTCTCGACAGCGTTATCTTCGTGACCCTGGCTTTTTACGGCGTCATGCCCCTGCTTCCCCTCATAATCGGGCAGATAGTCAGCAAAAACATCATCGGTTTCATCGATACGCCCTGGTTCCTCCTCTACAAGAAAATAATAGGCAGGGGCTATGTATTCTCTGAGGCTCCTGTCTCCCAGTAAAACCTTCTAAGGAGGTCCATCATGAGTGAGCTCGATATTGAAAGGCTCAGAACCATCGAGAGAATACTTCTGAGAATCTTCCTTTACGGTTTTGCACTGCTCGTGATCTGGTATATCATCCTGTTGCTCCTCCAGGGCCCCATCGGGGCGGGCGAGAACAGGAGGCTCATCGAGATCATTTACGGCAAATGGGGGACGCCCTTAAGGCTCCACCTCCTCAGCTTTCTCGCCATAATGGAGACCAAAATACTCCTCTTCTTCTTCGTCTTCATCCCCTGGTTTTCCATCAGACAGGTAAGGAAAAGCCTCGAGAAAAGTCTCTGAGCTACTTCGTTCCCACAGGCGGCGGCACAACGAAATCAAAAGTCGTATCCGGCTCGGTCTCGCCCAACTTATAGATGTGGCCTTTGATGTACCCTGTGGAATCTGCTTCAAAGAGGACTATGTGATAAAAAGAGCCTCCACGGGGAGGACCCTGTAGCGGTCGCTTGAGTGGAGCGCCGGCCCCGCCACTCACTATGTATGTCACGCCATTATACACATAGCGGTCGTAAAGATGCTGATGGGAAAATAGCCCCAGAGATACGTGATACTTCGTCAGCAGATCCGTGAACTCTTTCGTATGGCTCTTCTCATAATTCGGCTTTGGATAATAGTAGGAGGCACCGAGACAATGCTTGGTATTGTGTCCGGGAATATAGGGAGGTACATGGGCAACCACCACCTTAAATAGTCCCAGGGAATCGGCCTCCTTCAGTTTCTGTTCGAGCCATTTTATCTGTTTTTCTGAAAGGTAATAATTGACGTAGTAGCCGCCCTTCGGATTCTTCTTCGGGCTCTGGTGGTTGTCGACGAGGAAAATGAACCTGTAGCCTCCGTAATCAAAGTAATAGTCGCAGGGATCGCTAAAACGGCGCACTCCCTTCGATACATTGAAGGGATTGAGAAAAAACGCCTTGAGGTGATTCCAGAACCCGCCAGGCGGACATATCTCTGATTGGAAAATCTTGCGAAACATGTAAGGGCCTTCAGGTGCATAGAGCTCGTGGTTACCGACCACCGGCAATAGATTGACATCGAAGGAGTCGATCATGGACAGGAAGTGCTCATACTCGCTCCTGTAACCTCGCATGCAGAAATCTCCGCCATGAATGACAAAAACTGGATTCAGTTCTTCCAGCACGCGCAGGTGGATCATGAAAATGCTGTCGGCATCTGGATCTCCGGGTCTGAAGGACTTCCTGCTATCGCCGATAAAGGCGAACCTGAAAGGATAAGATACCCCCCGGGATTTGATTCTCTCGATGACCTTGCTCACTGGATGATTTTCGTGAGAGAAACCGGTTCCTGTGGTAGCGAAAACCACCATGAAGAATAGAAACTTCCTCAACATTGCAATCACTCCCCTTTTTGTTTTTGTATAATATTGTCCGCCCCCGCCGGTTCAACTACAAAGTGGAGGGACTCGTCCGTAAATCAGGACTTAGCCGCCTTGGCGATACAGTATGCGATCCCTCCGAAGAAAACCAGCGTAGCCAGAATAAACGTTATCCAGCCAGATAAAGGCATCACGCCTCCTTTGACTTTCTCCTCGAAAGGAGAATGGCTATAACGAGAAATCCAATAACGAGGAGCCAGCCACCGAGTATCTCCGCAATCCTGGGATAACCGCCGTAGGGCTTGAGAAGCACCTGCCTGAAAGAGTAGATGAGAAGGACAAAAGAAGCTGCAGGCACCAGAACCGTTATGGAGAAGCTCCACCATCGACCTACCTTGAGCTCCGAGACGGAATTGGCGTATTTACGAAGATTTTCTGCCCCATAGACATAGGCGATGACCAGTGATTCGAGCAGGGCCACGACGAAGAGACCGAAATTGTTCATAAAGTGGTCAACGAGATCGAGCCAGTAAAGGCCCGCCCCTGTCGTATAAAGTATGCCTATTACAAAGGCAACCACGGCGATCCCTATATTGGCTTTTTTACGGGGAAAGTGGAACTTGTCTATCAATGCAGCCGCACCGCCCTCCACCATCGAGAAGGCGGAATCAACGGCGAGGGTAAGAAGCATCAGGAAAAACAATATTCCGAAAAGAGGAGCGAGGGGTAGGTGGTTTATTATCGTCGGGTAGGTGACAAATGCGAGCTCCGGTCCGCTTTTCATCACCTTATCGACCGTGGTGCCCAGCATCCTGGCGTAATACCCCAGGGCTGAAAACACCGCAAATCCGCTTACATAGGCCGTGGCTGCATCGGAAAATGCGACCAGAAAGGCGTTGTTGAGCACATCGGAACCGGGAGGCAAAAAGCTGGCGTAGGCTATCATTATGCCGAATCCCACGGAGAGGGAGAAGAAAACCTGGCTTATGGCCGCGTGCCAGAGGGCGGGGTTCAGAAGGAATTCAAACCTGGGCGTGAGGTAATACTTGACGCCCTCCATGGCACCGGGAAGGGTAAGGCCCCTTATCACGAAAATGAGAAGCAAAAACCAGGGAAGGACCACCGTTACATAGACCACCTTTCCGACAGTCTTGGCACCCTTCCAGATTGAAAGGACTATCCAGATCCAGCTGACGGCGAGCCCCGCGACAATGGGCCACTGAATCTTCCCGAAATGGAAAATTCCATCGGTCAGTCCCAGAACGTGCTGATAGAAAAATGACCGCGGGTCCGAACCCCAGGAGAGCTTGAAGGAATAGACAAGATAATTCGTCGCCCAACCCATTATCACGGCGTAATATGTCACGATACCGAAGGAAACGAGAAGCGCAAACCAGCCGATCCATTCGAATTTCCCCTTTCTCTGCATCCTCTCCTCGTTCTCCTCGTAGCCAACGAGGTTGTAACGGAGTTTGCCGAAGGAATAGGGCGCCGAACCCTTGAGCTTATATCCGATTGTGAATTCCAGGGCGAGAAGGGGAATACCGATCAGGACCAGGGCAATGACATAGGCGAAAAGAAAGGCACCGCCACCGAACTTGTAACAGATATAGGGAAATCTCCACACGTTCCCGAGGCCGATTGCTGAACCGATCGAGGCTAAGACAAAGGCCCTCCTGCTCTCCCAGAGCGTATGTTGAGCCATCTTTTACCTCCTATTCCGTCTGCGGTATTATCAGCTTAATTTTCCGCCTTTTCAAGGAATTCCTTCAGCTGTCCTATACCCTCCTCGTATCGGAGGAGAGCTGTGCGTACGCAGCTCGCCCCTTTCTTTCTCTTCTCCATATTCGAGCTGAATTCCCTGACTGCCTGCTCAACCACCCCGGAATCGCTCCAGGATATGTCGACCACCTCGTTCCAGAAGCGCCAGTTGCCCATAGCGCTCTCAAAATTGAGGATCGCCCTCTCGAGTATTTTCTTCTCGTCTCCTTCCACCTGGTCGTAGAGCTCCGTCAGGTAGACGATTGTCCCCTGAAGGCCAGTCCACTGCGGTTCGAGTGAGGGACCAAGCCATTTGTAAGTCTGGCTTTTGCCTGCCCTCCACGAAATGGACGGATTTTCCAGGTCCTCGATGAAGGACTCATAGGCCCGCTTCCCACATTTCACCGTCTTCTGTCCGATCGCGAAAGCCTCCCTCTCAAAATTATTCACCATCTCCCTGAGCACCCTCAGGGCAACATCCCTCGCGAAAATCTGCCTTTTCGTGGATTCATCAATAGGGCCCGGCGCTTTCATCCTCAAAAGCTTCACGTTTTCTTTTGAGAGCAGGGCATCGAGATCGGTCCGGTTCATTTCGCCGTGATCCTCCGTCAACAGGGTTTCTCCATTTAAGCCGAAAATTACATCACAGCTCCCGGCCACGAGGAGCACCGGATCCCCTTTGCTGAGGTTCCTCCTGACGAACCCGATCAGGTCATCGACGCTTTGCGGAACGAATGTCTCGAATTCCATCCCTGCATTTTCCCTCAGGTTGTCGAGCAGATAACCGATATCACCTCTGTATACTCCGGGATCCGTCCTGTCATAGAGGAAAAGCGAAGGATAGAGGGAAAGGGCGTTGATCTCGCTGACCTCAAGAACTCCTCCGTAGAACCGGTGCAATTTGTAAATATCGACCAGAAAGTCATAGCGCGGGACACCGGGGTTTTCGGCGTAGTCTCCGATGATATTTTCCATCTCAGTTAGCCTAATTTTACCATCGGCTCCGAAGAGCAGAGCCCCAAAAATAAAAAACAAACCAGCCGCCCACCTATTTAAAGCTCTCATGAGATCTCCTTTCTACAGCTCCCTCCTTCCGAGGAGAGCCTCTTTGAGTGTAGTAACGTCGGAAAGCGAGAGATCGCTGCCCGTGGGCAGTCCCCGAGCTATCCGCGTTACTTTTATCCCCTTCGGTTTCAAAAGATCCGCGATGTAATAGGCGGTTGTATCCCCTTCAACTGTCGGACTGAGGGCGAGTATAACCTCCTTTATCCCGTCCCTTTCTATTCTCTCAAGGAGATCAGATATAAAAAGGTCCTCGGGGGCAACGTTATCGAGAGGCGAGATCACGCCGCCGAGGACATGATATTTCCCGTGAAAGAATCCCATTTTCTCGAGCAAAAAGACGTCCTGAGGCCTCTCGACGACACAGAGGAGGGAACTATCCCTCTTCGGGTCCCTGCATATGGGACATGGATCCTCATCGGTTATAACGTGACAGATCGAACAAAAGGTCAGGTTCTCCCGTGCCTCCTCCAGTGCTTTTCTGAGCTCCTCCAGCTGGCTTCTCTCCCTCAAAAGATAGAAAGCGATCCTCTCCGCACTCCTCTGTCCCACACCGGGAAGCTTTTTCAGCGCTTCCAAGAGGTTAAGAAGGGAAGAAGGAACCCACATCACCCAGTCCCTGTGAGAGGTCTCCGAGGATTTTTTTCATCTCTTCCTGAGCGGCTTCCTGCGATTTTTCTCTCGCATCGTTGATAGCAGACAGCAACAGATCCTCAAGAAACTTGCGGTCTCCCTTCTTCATGAGCTCGTCATCGATGGAAATCTTGAGGACCTTCTGCTGTCCATCCATCAATACCTTTACCATTCCTCCCCCCGATTCACCCTCTATTTTCATCTTCTTGAGGGCTTTCTCGAGCTTGGACATCTTGCCCTTCAGCACCAGGGCATCCTTCATCATCTCGGCGAATTTGAACATCCTATATCACCTCCAGGTCAAATTTTTCGATCAGCCTGAGAAGCAGTGGGTCAGGCTCGTCCCTGTGCCCTTCACCTTTCTCAACGCGTATCGTAAGAGGCCTCCCTATAACCTCCTTTGCCTTCTCCCTGATGAAATCCTCGTGATGTTTTATCATGTCCATCTGAAAGGGGTCCTGTACTGACAGGGTGAGGTCATCACCCTTTATCTCGATTCTGGCGTAGGCAAGAATACCCGCGAGCAGCGGGTTCTCCTTCTCGATGACATGCGTGAGTCCCGTTATCTCGTCTCCGGACTGTGCTTTTTCCTCGATTGAAGGCTCTGCGAAGGGGACCTGTTCCTCCCTCATTTTTTCAAAAGGTATTCCCCTCTCCTCCGATTGTGGCTCCCCGGGAATTGCGCCTCCCGTTTCCCCTTCCCCGGTCCTTTCGCCCGTCTCGCTGAAAGCGAACTTTTCTACCCCCGGGTGCCTCTCTTCCTCCGCAGTCAGTTTCATAGCCGGCCCCCTCTCGAAAACGTTATATCCCGATTTTCTCAATATCTCTGCTATATCTACGGCAGACGGAAGGAGGGTCAACCTCATGATCTGATAATCCAGGAGCAGACGC
>DRBW01000251.1 GCA_011042705.1 Caldifarciminota bacterium | reverse complement strand
GAGGAAACCTGTATCTCGAGGGCGGCGACGTCTGGTACTGGGATCCCCAGAACGAGGACGGCTACGACTTCAACCCCATCTTCGGAATAACGCCGACTGCCGATGGAACCTCAGACCTGCAAAAAGTCGCCGGGATGAACGGGACCTTCACCGAAGGCGACACCTTCAATTACAGCGGTGAGAACAATTACATCGACCATCTTGAGCCCGATCCTGCGAGCAATTCCTTCGTTATCTTCAGCAATCCCCAGATCTCTTACAATGTAGCAATCGCCAACATAGATACCTCCGAAAGCGGCCTCGAATACAGGACGGTGGGGCTCTCTTTTGAGCTTGCAGGGCTCGACGATATGGATTCTTCGACGTCGAAACTGATCCTTCTTGGCAGGATCATGGCGGAATTCTTCGGCATACCCCCCACGGGCGTGCAAGAGAAAAGCGGACGTCTGGATAGAAACCTCACTTTCCTGCTCTATCAGAGCGTTCCAAATCCAGCAAAGGGTGTCGTTTCCATACCCTTCAGCCTCCCGTCGAAAACCCCTGTCAGCCTCAAAATCTACGACATCTCGGGAAGATGCATAAAAACCCTTTACAGGGGCGTCCTCGAAGGCGGATATCACAGCTTTACGTGGAACGGATCCGACGAAAGGGGCATAGAAGTCCCTTCGGGGGTTTACTTTTACAGGCTCGAGGCAGGTAACAGAAGGGCCACGAGGAAACTTCTGTTCCTGCGTTAGAGAGGAAAAAGGACTTTATTCGAAATTTCTGAGGGGAGGGGCAGCCTTTGGGCTGCCCCTCCCCTCAGATCATCCCTCCGTCGATAACGTAAACCTGGCCGGTTATAAAGGATGCCTTTTCGGAAGAAAGAAAAAGGACGAGATTTGCGATGTCTTCGGGCGTGCCGGCTCTCCTGAGGGCGGTCCTCTCTAAATAGGCCTTCTTGACGTCCTCCGACAATTTCTCGGTCATCTCGGTGGCGATAAAGCCCGGCGCTATGGCCATAACCCTGATGTTTCTGCTTCCCACCTCTTTGGCTAAGGATTTCGTGAAAGCAATGAGGGCAGCCTTGGAAGAGGCATAATTCACCTGACCCGGGTTGCCAGTTATGCCCACGACGGAACTTATGTTCACGATAACCCCACTCCTCTGCCTCAGCATCTGGTTTATCACGGCCTTGGTCATGTTATAGACGCCGGTCAGGTTGACTCCGATCACGCTGTCCCAGTCGCCGTCGGTCATCCTCATGAAAAGGCGATCTCTGGTTATCCCCGCATTGTTGACCAGCACATCTATTCCACCCCATTCCTCTATCACCTTTTCCACGGCTTTTTTAACCGCTTCCCTGTCGCACACATCGACGTTGAGAGCGAGGGCAGTTCCCCCCATTTTCTCGATTTCCCCCTTCTTCTCCTCCAGAAGCTCCTGGTTCACGTCGATCAGGGCAACTTTGGCTCCCTCCTCAGAAAAGGCACGGGCGATGCCCCATCCTATCCCCCTCGATGCACCCGTGATCAAAACCCTTTTGTCGCTGAATTCAGACATTCAAATCACCTCCTTTTGCCAGTTTTCTGGATATCCTGTCAGCATGACGGATGGGCTCGGGCAACCTGTAGCCCCTCGAGAGCTCGAGGACATACTTTATCGAGTCCTCGACAGTGACCCTGTGTCCGGGAGAGACGAAAAGCGGTTTGACATTCGTTCTCGTCCTCAGCACGGCACCGATGACCCTGCCGCCGTCGAGGATGGGCGAACTCTCTCCCCTGAGAGGCCCCGGCATCTCAAATTCTCCAAAAAGCGGTGATTTCGCAACCCCTATAGTCGGCCTGTCCAGAAGGACGCCGAGGTGGGACGCGAGCCCCAGCCCGCGGGGATGGGCGATGCCCTGTCCGTCGACCAGTATAAGATCGGGCTCCACCCTCAGGTTTTTGTAGGCCTCTAAAAGGGCGGGCAATTCCCTGAAGGAGAGATAGGTGGGGATGTATGGAAACTCGACTTTCCTCAGAGCACTGCCCACCTCCAGAAGCTCCAGTTCGGGATAGGAGAAGGTCACGAATACCGCAACAACAAGGCCCATTTTCCTGCTGTAGGAGGAATCACAGCCTGCCACGACCTTCGGCTCAGAACCGAGGGGCTGGATCAGGACCTTCCCCCTGAGGTTCTCCTGAATTTCGCGGAGGGAAGCCAGATCCATAGAGGAACTCCTTACAACAATTCCGAGGGCTTCAGGAACTTCTCCTCCCCCGTTTCCATGTCCCTGACCTTCAGGACGCCCCTGGCGAGCTCATCCTCCCCTATTATCAAGGCGTACCTGGCGTCCAGTCGGTCCGCCAGCTTCATCTGAGATTTCAGGCTCTTTTTCTCATGGGATATATCGGCTCTCTTCCCCCTTTCCCTCAGAGCGCGTAATATCTCAAATCCCTTTTCCCTGGCCTCATCCCCGAGATAGGCGATGAAATAATCCAGAGGCTCTCTCTTTCCATCGAGGCCCGATGCTATGAGAACCCTGTCGAAGCCGAGGGCGAAACCGACGGCGGGAGTGGGCGGCCCTCCCAGTTCCTCCACCAGGCCGTCATAACGTCCCCCACCGCCGACCGAGTCCTGGGCTCCCAGGGCGCCGGATTTTATCTCAAAGGCGGTCTCGGTGTAATAATCGAGCCCCCGCACGAGCCTCTTGTTGACCTCATAGGGAACGCCCCATCTCTCGAGGTATCCCAGGACCTCCTCGAAGTAGCTTTTCGAAGCCTCGCTCAGATAATCGGTCAGAAGTGGGGCATCCTGCAGCCTGGGACCGTCAACCTTGCAATCGAGAACCCTCAGCGGATTTCTCTCCATTCGCCTCCTGCAATCCTCACAGAGTTCGTCCTTCCGAGCCCTGAGGTAGTCGAGGAGGACCTCCCTGTATTTCTTCCTGTCCTCCACCGTGCCGATGGAATTTATCTCAAGTTTGATCTCTCTGACGCCGAGCTCCCGAACCAGCCTGTAAGCCAGTTCAACGACCTCGGCGTCGGCCGAGGGGTCTCTCACGCCGATGAACTCCACTCCGAGATGCCAGAACTCCCTGAACCTGCCCTTCTGGGGTCTCTCCGCCCTGAACATGTTCATGAAATAAGCGAGCTTCTGGGGCGGAATGAGATGATTTTCCAGGTAGGCTCTCACCACGGGAGCCGTTCCCTCGGGGCGGAGAGTCAGGCTTCTGCCTCCTCTGTCGGTGAAGGTATACATCTCCTTCTCGACGATGTCGGTGGTGTCGCCTATCGAACGGATGAACAGTTCTGTCCTCTCAAAAGTGGGTGTCACGATGAAGTTATAGCCGTATGCCCTGAGTATCTCATAAGCGCGATCGAGGAGTTTCCTCCAGAGGGAATACTCCTCGGGCAGGATGTCCCTGGTTCCTTTTATCCTCGTGTATTTAAGCCCCATGTCACCTCAGGAGGAGGACCTTCCTGGTCCTCAGGATCTTTCCATCGAGTTTCAAGGTCAGGAAGTAGTAGCCTGAAGGGTGCCTGAAAGGATCTATGCTGACCTCGCCGGATGTCATATTCGTCTTCCCCGAAAACAGGATCTCCACGCGTCGTCCGCTCACGTCGTAAAGGGATATCTCCAGGTATCCCGGACGGGGGATGAGATATCTGACCTCTTCCAGTCCCATAAGCGGAATTCTGTCGGTGAAAAGCTGGCAGTCCTGCTGGAGGCGGGAAGGCGTCTCCTCGGCGTAAAGACCCTGATAGACACCGGAGATACTGATGTCGTCTATGTAAAAACCCTCGGCCACCTCAGAATCGTCGCTCCTGAAGAGGAACATGACCCTGATTGAATCCCCCGGCTCGTAGCCATCGAGTTCATAGCTCAGCTCCGCCCAGGAGTTGCCGATGGGCATCAGAGAATCGAGGGCTCCGCCCGATCCGATGTAATCGAGAACATGCCAGCCCGATTCATCCCCTATAAACAGGTAAAGCCCGTCGTTACCGTAAGTAGTGGCCTCAAACCAGTGCCAGAACCTGAGGATTGGGCTGTAACCCACTAAAATCCACGGACTTATAAGGCTGTCGTCGGCGTAGTTCGAATAACTGTGGCTGACTTCCGAGCCGCAGTACCAGCTGTAGTCCCCGCTGTGCGACCTGTAGTCGGAACGGTGCCAGCTCCCCCCGGCGTACCAGTTGGGATCCTCGACCTCCACATCGTAACTGTAGCCTGTCCTCCCGAGAAGGAGGAAAACCGTGTCGCCGTAATCTCTGCCCGAAGTGTCGTGTAGACTGATTATCAGGGTCGCGAGATAGGGCACAGGCGTTCCCCCATCGACGTCGGCGAGAACCTGCACCGTGTGTGTCCCATCGGGATCAAGAGGCGGAAGTGAGATGTTACCGCCCCCCTGGAAGCTCAGATAGGGACACGGAGAAGAAATGGCTCCCTGAAGGCTTTCGGAGGGAGCAAGGCCAGAATTTCCCAGAGTTATGTCCATCGTGACCTCTTCACCGGGCTCTGGAACGGTATCGCCGCCGGCTTCGATAGAAATCGACCTGACGTAGATCACGGGCAGAGCAACTAACTCGGAAACCTGAAAATTCCACCTCTCGACTCCGGAGACGAGGAGCCCGAGGGTGGCGGTGAGAGATGCGCCGTTTGAGGCCGTATCCGCGATTTGCACTTCAAATCCAGGCTCTACGAGGGCAGTATCGCCCGGGTCCAGAGAGCCGAGGGACAAAATGCTGTCGGAAGCGCTCCAGGGCCCGCCTTCTATGTGAAGGACAAGAGAAAGGTCATCGAGCCCATCCGTCCCGGCGAGGAAGATCCTGGGCAGGATTCTGGCCGATTCTCCCGGATTGAGCAAACCATCTCCGTTTCCAGCGGAATCGACGACCGTCATTCCCAGGTAACCCGGATAGGAACCATCCTCCGAGAGATAGATGACCTTTCCGGCGTGCAGATAACCCGTCCTGGTTGCCGTCAGCAGAAGGGAATCGGGGCCCTGGGGTACCAGGTTCAGGGCTGCAACGCCGTTCTGACCGGTCTGCCCACAGGCAATGAGCTCGCCGTTCTGAAGCAATGTCACCGACGCCCCCGATATGGGGGTTCCGCCGGCCATAACCGAAACTGAAAGGGAAAAGGGGCCCTGAGGAAGGCTGTCGGGAGAAAGGACCTGCAGGCTTCCCGGCGTGAAGGTCCATATCTCCATTTCAGGGTCCCCGAGAAGGTTCAGCTGATACTGGTGCCAGCGATATACGTTTTCCTCGCGGGAGAAGGGAATGAAAGCCGCCTTAGCGAGGGCGAGGGCTTCACCCACGTGGGCGACGCCCTCCTGAAACCAGAGCCTGTAAAGTTCTTTATCGAACTTAAAGGAATAGCCGTAGCCGGGGTTCCCAGGTGAGCCCCATCCATAACGGGAATTGCCGATAAAAGCAACACCACCGCCCTCAGGGTTTCTTATGAAATGTTCGGAAATGGCATCATAGTCGAAGGCACCCACCCAGCAGCCTATGGAGAAAAGGATTCCCTGTTTGTCCCCGTTGGTCAGGGCATCCATATCATCGGGGTAAAGATAGTCATCGCCCGCTCCCATGACGTAATAGTTACCGTGGCCGGCATGGTTCAGGAAATTCTTACCGCTATTTATCGCGCCGAGGACGGTGTTCCTGTTCTCATTCCCGAGGCTCTCGTAGAGTTTCTGCACATCGATGTAATCGGGAACATAAAGACTGTCGATCTGGTTTTTGCCCTCTCCCGAATCGGTATAGGGATCCTGCCAGAGGATCTCTGCGAAGAAAAGGGCTTTCTCTAAGTAATCCAGTGGTGGATTCTTCTCGTAGGCAAGCACTTTGTCGACAAAGGCCTGTGCCTCGCTTAGATTTCTGACCGGCGCCCTCCCCACAAAGACCTCGGGATAAAGGTCGACTGAGTCGGTAACCTCCCCGAAGACCCCATCACCATCGGCATCCCAGGAGCCATCGAGATCGGAATAATAGAGGTCCGCCCTGAGGCTGTCCTCGTCGGGGAAAAAGCCTGCGCCCGACGTCATGGCATAGGCAACCCTCGCGGGAACGATGTCGACATCGCCCCCGAGCAGGACCCATTTTAGCCCTGAATCGGCATAAGCAACCTTGAGATAATTCCTGATCTTCTCGGCGAGGTCCCGGCCCGTGTAGTTGGAATTTATCCACGAAATCGTCCTGATCGCTGCCCTGAGCCCCTTCTGTCTCTTCCACTCCACGAGTGGTTCAAAAGCCGACGCGAGGTTATCGCCCGTGATAACGACGTAATCGAGGTAATCACGGGGAGGCAGAAACCTGTGAGACGGAAGGTCATTGGGGTTAATGACCATCCTCCTGTAGAAACCTATGTCCGACCTTATCGAATTTCCGCCGGAACCCTCAAGATGGTAAAATAACCTGAACCTCAACCTGTTAACTTTAAACAACTTGCCCTCTTCAGGGTAATAGCGCAGTGGGAACAGAATGAGCTCCGCTAACCTCTCTCCGGAGCCCAGGCTGCTGCCGACGAGCCTCAGGGGCGAGGATGGATAGGGCCCCGCTGAGGAATACAAACCGGCGTCCTTTTCCTCGGGCGGAAGGGGCACGTCAATTCCGGGCATGGGAAGAATGGCAGGCCTGCGAGCAGGCTTGAGCTGAATGCCGCTTCCGAGATATTCGTATTCGACGTCGACGATCTTCACGCTGTCAGGCCTTGCACCTTCGGGAAGAACCACGAAGTAGCTCTTCTGGGGCATCAAAGGCTTTCCCGGCTGGCCGTCGAGGTCAAATCCCTCCACCTCGGCAACGCCGTAAACTCCTTCAGACCTCAGGGTGGCAGCCTTTTCTGTGAGGTCCACTCTCCCGTCAACAAAGTAGCTGGTTCCCAAAAAGACGAGCAAACCGGCAGTGAGAAACATAATTCCTCCTTCGATGTGAAACATCTGCCCAAAGGCTCAACCCTTCCAATCTACTGCCTCTCCCAGCTCAAAAGTTCCAGGGCAAACCCGCTCACCACTGAAAGATTTTTTTGAGCCAGTAGACAGCTCTATTTTTCATTTAATAACCGCTACTTTCCTGTTTATTACTTCTTCTCCCTGTTCCAATCTTAAGAAGTATATTCCCGAAACCAATCCAGAGATTTTCCCGGTGTAAGAACCAGCCCCTTCTCTTTCTACCTTTCTCAACAGCCTTCCATCTACGCTGTAAATGCATATACTGTATTCCTCATTCTTTGGTATATGGTAAGAGAATGAAATACCCTCTCTGTACATTGTGGCTACATTCAACATTATCCTTTCAGTACATCTTTCCTCTCTTATACCCACAGGGTCAAAACTCCCCTCAAGGACAACAGTTGATGAGCAAGGATTCCCGTCTATGTCCACAATTGTTACACCATCCGGTGTTATTGTATCTCCTACCGCAATTGTGGGTAATGATATATTCGTTGTGAGATTTATTAAAATTTGTGTTCCATCTGGATTCCAGTAACAGGGGCCAAGTGCTCCAGATCCATCGAGCCAGGAATGTCCACCTGAAAGAGAGAGCACACTATCTATGTTTGAAGCATCTATTACAGGTGTATTTGTAGATTCTGAAAAGTACAAAATCACATAGTCATCATCATCTATCCCCGGAACAGAATCTGTCCCATCATAGGCAACTGCTGAATCTATTGTGAGAGGAATAAATTCCCTTATATACAGGTTTTGAGATATGGTATCATTGTCAGGATTCATATCTGGAGTGATGATAGAAAAGATTAAGCTCAAATCAAGAGGATTGGATGGCGCAATCCATTGGTCAAAATTTATAAATACACTATCCCCTGCAGAAAGATTGCAAACAGATTCCATATCAGTATATATATAAGTGCCAGCTGAATCTATATATGCTGAAATATCAAAACTTAAAGTATCTTCATAGGAGTAATTTTTGACAATTATCTGGGGGATATAACTGCTATCGATATAGACAGTATCGGGTGAAACAATGGCTAAAATCCCTGCATCCTTGAATTTCACATACTTCACTGTGAGATAATCAACATTTGAACCATTGAAGGAGTTCCCTGTAACATATACATTTCCCCTATCATCAACCGCTACCCCAAAGGCCCGATCATTACCGCCATTATCCAGTGTATCTGCCCAGAGAAGATTCCCAAGTGAATCATACCTCACCGTCAGATAATCATAGTTTCCACTAATGTAAGATTCTCCTGTAACATATACATTTCCCCTATCATCAACCGCTACCCCGTAGGCGTAATCATCACCGCCGTTATCCAGTGTATCTGCCCAGAGAAGATTCCCAAGT
>DRBW01000103.1 GCA_011042705.1 Caldifarciminota bacterium | reverse complement strand
GGTCTCATCGGGCTCGATACCGCAGAGGAGCAGGGTCTGGGGTGGAGAGGAGGTGAAGGTATGGCCTCAGGGTCCCTGGAGTTCAGGAAGAAGGTTTTGTTTCTCGTCGCGGCGTATGTGGTTGTCCTCACTTTCCTTGCTTTCATTCTCATTCCTCTATATTTGCCCTATACCCTGATAATATGGCTCATCGCAGCTTCAGGCGGTGTGTTTGCCATAGTTGAATGGCTCGCCCACAATACTATTTACGTCTGTTCCAATTGTGGTTACAGGTTCAGGATTTCGGCTTTCCGATACGCGATAAGCCCTCATGGGTGGAAAAAGAAGCTCCTCAGATGCCCGAAGTGCGGAAAAAGGGGGTGGTGCAGGGCCCTTTATGCTGGAGAAGTCTCCGCCGGGAGATAAATTGCTTTCCGACGGTCCTCAGTGAGCCCCGGCGATTGAAATTCTGATGGAGCAAAAACCCCGGATCCCCAGATTATGGGGTAAGATGGCTTATGGTCTTCTCAATGATGTTTCACAGAGCGACGGGGAATGGATTTCCGACGCGACTTGACATGTGTTCCTTTATTCTTTATTAATAATCAAAACCACAGGTCGATCGAGATGACCTTCTGAGCCTGCCGACATATCATAATTCCTTTTTCCGTAATCCCCAGAGGAGGTGTCCATGTATTCCATAAAAGTCGAAAAGTTGTGCAAATCTTACAGAAAAGAAGAAAAGGGCCAGGGCAGATTCGGGAGCCTGAGGTTTTTCTTTCGGAGAAAGTACAGGGAAATCCATGCCCTGCGGGATGTCAGTTTTTCAATTGAAAGGGGAGAGATGGTTGGAATAATCGGCCCCAACGGTGCCGGGAAGACCACGTTGCTCAAAATCCTGTCAGGGGTTCTCTATCCCGACAGCGGCTCGGTCTCGGTTCTCGGCTACATACCCACCAGGAGGGAGAAGGAATTCTTGAGATCGATCACCTATTTCACCGGCCAGCGCGGTTTCCTCTCCCTGACTATCTGGGACCTTCCGCCCGTTGACGGTTATGAGCTCATCAGACACATCTATGGAATCCCGGAAAGTGAATACAGGAGGCGGTTGAAATATCTCGTCGAACTGCTCGATGTGGAGGATCTGATCCGGACACCGCTTCGAAAGCTTTCGCTCGGCGAGCGAACCAAGGTGGAGCTGGTGGCCGCACTGCTTCATTTCCCGGATCTGGTTCTCCTCGATGAGCCCACTATAGGGCTGGATATAGTCTCGCAGAAGAGATTGTGGGAATTTTTCAGGTTATACAACGAAGAAAGGAGGGCCACCCTCCTCATAACAAGCCATTATACCAGAGACATTGAGGAGCTGGGGAAAAGGGTGCTGATCCTGCACAGGGGAAGGCTTCTCTTTGACGGCGATAAGAAAGGTCTCGCTAAGGGATTGCCCGACAGGAAGCTCGTGAAAGTCGTTTTCAGAAGCAGTCCGCCTCCATCCCTCCGAGGTTGGAGGATTGAGGGGGATACGGCTTTGAAGCAGGTAAAGAAGTCCAGATTAAGCGACGAATTGAGGCTCATTTCCCTGGACGATTCGATCATCGACATCACGATAGAAGACCCTCCCTTTGAAGATGTTATAAGGGAGATCTTCACGAGAGGTGAGGTAAATGACGAAGTATTTGACGGCAGCGAAAAACGAGATCAAACTTAACTTCAGGTATAGATTCAACCTGCTCGCTTTCTCGACGGGGCTCTTGTTTCCCCTGCTTGGCTACGTATTTCTCTGGAAGACGGCCTATTCCGGGGGAGGAAGGGTGGGGGAGTATAGCCTTAATGGGCTCTTCACTTATTACTTCTGGGCTCTTTTTCTCGACTATACCCTTCCCGTATTTGCCTATGGGGATATGGCATGGAACATAAAATCCGGAGGCTTAACACTTTTCCTTGTGAGGCCCTTCAGCTTTTTGTTCTACTACGTTTCTATAATCGCCGGGGGAACCCTGGTCTGGGCGACTGTTAACCTGGCCGTTCTCGTTCCCTTCGGTATGGTCTTCGCAAGATATTTCATTTTCCCGGGCCTGACGGATTTCCTGGTCGGCTTCCTTTTTACCGCGATCGGTTATTTTCTCGCACTTCTCCTCGGGTTCGTGATAAATCTCCTCGCCTTTTATCTGGGTGACCCCTCGGGTTTCAGAGGGCTTTACGGATGGGGGATGATGCTCCTCGGAGGGAGCATCATCCCCCTCGACCTCCTTGGATTTCCGCTCGATCGGCTCCCCTTCAGGTTTCTGTACTTTATCCCTGCGAAGGCCTTCATGGGCGAAATCAGAGGCGATATCTTGGGTCTCTTATTTGAGGACGTTCTGTGGGCATCGATTTCTCTGTTCCTGGTCCTCCTGCTCTGGAAGAGAGGGCTCAGGAAATACGAGGCTTATGGAGGTTAGAAGATGTCACTTTTGATGTATGTCCTCAAAGCGATTTTGATCAGGTTCAGAAGGGAATCGGTTTTTCGCGGGAGCTTCCTGCTCAGGATTCTGGGAAAGGCCTCTTATGTCATAGTCTACTATATCTTCTTCGACGTCATTTTCGGTTCCATGGAAGGAATAGGAGGGTGGGACAGGGGCTCTGTCTTCATGCTGGTGGGGACGTCGGGACTGGTTCTGGGGCTCTCTCAATCGCTTTTTGGTCGGGGGGCTGTTGGCCTGTCCGAGCTCGTAAGAAGGGGAGGGGTGGAGATGTTTTTGACAAGGCCCCTGCCTGCCGGTCTCTTCATGTTGTTCCGGGAGCCGAGTATATCCGACCTCCTCAGCCTGCCCGTCTCACTGATGGTGTTGATTCACGGGATGCAGATGACCCATGCCCGCCCTCCGGGTTCCTGTTTCCTGTTCGTCCTCCTCATCCTGGTTTCTGTGACCATATACTCCCAGCTTCACCTGTTTCTCGGACTGTTCGCCTTCAAGTTTGTCAGGTTGAGTGCGATCTTCTGGTGGCTGTCCGATTTTTCGGATTACGCCAGGTACCCTTACAGGATATTCCCAATGGCGTTCCGCATTATCTTTCTGTATATAATTCCAGTCCTCGCCCTTTCTAATGTGCCCGTGATGGTCTACCTCGGCGATTACTCGTTAGTTGCCCCCTTCCTGGCTTTTCCGATGTTTTTCGCTTTCCTCTTGAGGTTTCTCTTCCCCAGGGCTCTCCGATGGTACGAGGGAACAGGAACCTATGAACTTGTCGAAGGATGAACAGCGATGTTCGGCCTTAACCCTTTTCAAAGAGGAGGACCGTCCTCCTGGAATCGAGGGTCTTGGGATTACCCTCAAAGTCTCCAAATAGGGCAAGAAACACAAGGCCCGCTTCTCTCGCCAGTTTAATGAGCTCATAAGCCGTGAACAGTCTCAGGCTCATCTCGTACTTTTTCACTCCGTCCCTTTTGACCAGTATCCATTCTGATTCGAGCCTGCCTTTCTCCGGTACCCATTTTCTTCTGTCGAGAAGATAGCCTCCTTCTATCTCGTACCAGTCTGTTTCCCTGAAGTTTCTCATAAGCGCCTCATAGGAACTTATGTCGAGGAGAAACCTTCCCGATGGTCTGAGTGCCCTCCGAGCTTCCTTGAGCGCCTTGAGGTGATCTTCCTCTCTCTCGAAGTAGCCAAAACTCGTCCACAGGCACAATACGGCATCGAACTCTCCGTCGAAGGGCAGATCCCTCATATCGCCCTTCAGGAAATCGATCCTGACTCCCTCAGTTTCTGCTTTTTTCCTTGCTTTTTCGATGTAGATCTCCGAGAAATCGAGTCCGACGACTTCGTATCCCCTTTTCGCCAGAGCGATGGAATACCTCCCGGTCCCGCAGGCAAGGTCCAGTATCTTGCTCCCGGGCTCGAGTCCGAGGAGCTTTACCAGGGACTCACAACGATTTTCTGTGACTTCCCAGCGTTCTTCGGGAAACAGGATCTTCATCATCTCTTCGTCGAAAAACTTCTCCCACCACTCCATGGTAACCTCCCTCTTATAAGATTTGGACAAATTTTTATTTGTCAATATGCATAATTATAAAGCAAAGCAATATCGGTTGCTTTGTTGCTGTACAAACAAAATGGAGAGCTCCCCGGATCATGATTAACTTAAGAAAACACAATGGTTTAACCCCTCAGATAACTTGCATTTCCGGGTAGAAAATCGGTTAATGTGGACTAAAAAATCCCTTGATTTTTGAAAATTCGATTTTTAAAATTTGTCTTGACAAGGAGGGTTATCATGAAGCTCTACAAAAAACTATGGGGACTATGTGTGATGCTCGCCCTTGTAGGGGGGGAGGCTCTTGCCTACGAACCCGGCGATACGATCAGCGTGTACACCAACTCCTTCCCCCTGATTTTCCAGAGAGATACTGTTCCTCGCAAGGCCCTTGTCCGCGCCGTGGGAAACGACTTCTGCGTTATATCCAGACACTCGAGGGACGTGTTGATCGGTGATTTGACAGCTTACAACGATACGCTCTTCGCCGCGACGATAACTCCTCAAAATTGGGATCCACTTTATTATTACGTGAAATTCGGGGATTCCAAATGCTGGGAGCATAAGGAGATTCCTTCAGAGATCGATACGAACAGAAGCTTGTCTGTATATAGAATTGGCACTTCCAATGACCTGCATTATCATAAAAGAATACCCTACATAGCAACATCTCATGGTCTTATAAGGACGGGTCCGGATTTTCACTATGTCTACAGGGTTTTCGATATACCCATGGTGGACATAGCTATTAACCCGCTAACTCACGATTCTATTCTGAGCGGCACAGAGATAATAGCCGCCACTCCAAATGGTGTTTACAGGCTGTTAACAAGAGGACCTGCTGTTTCCACACCGGCTGACAGCGAGAGGCTGGGAGACCTGGATGGGCCGATCTATGCGGTCGCCATAGACCCCCTGGATACCACCCATGTCCTGTGCGGGAGAGGGGATGGGGTATACGAATGGAATGGGAGCAGCTGGTCTCTTCTCAGAGAAACTTCGCGTGTCAAGAGAATTCTTTTCGACGGGGATGGTAATGTATATGTGGCTACAAGAAGTGGCCTTTATAAATATAATGGGAATCAATGGCAGGAGTACTTCTCCGGAAGCGTCATAAATGATGTGGCTTGCTCCGGGAGCCTCGTTCTCGTGGGGGATTCGTCGGGCAACGCCTATTTATCCACGAACTCCGGTGAAGAGTGGGAGCTCTGGATCAACGGTTTTGAGATTTACAGCAACCTCAATCTGAGGGTCCTGTCCTGCGAGATCACGGATCTGACCCTGTATGTGGGTACAAATGTCGGCGTCTTCAAATGGGGCTTTGCCGATGACCACTGGATCAATATTTCCGACGGAATTATCGATTATATCGGTGACGATAAGATCGACACGATCCTGGCATCCGCAGAAGATCCATTCGGCACAGGCAGAAGCGTTCTGGACTTGCTTCTGGACTCTCTCCAGGTCTCCTCCGAGGAGCTTCTCGACGTCGACGGAGATCCCCACCTGTTGATAATGCCGGTAAACCTGATCGTGTCGCGCAATATCGTCGATCCGTATATCGTTCCGGTTTACGGCTACTTCGATCCCTACGATGAGAATCCTGCTGCTCCCCATTCCAACGCCAGGGAGATCCTCGTATTAAACAACTCCCTGTGGGATACACTTGACCTCGGGCTCCTCAAATCCTTCCTGTCCTATCTGGTTGCTCAGTATATCTGCTATTCTCTGGATCCTGTTGAGGGCAAGGCCCTGAGGGCCGGGCTCGCCATGTACGGAGCCGGGGCGATCGGGTTCGACGTGATAAACGGGTTCATACCGGGCAATCAGTTCTCCGAGTGCAGCCATGGCGATGGCTACTACGAGTTTCCCTTGTTCTCTGAGCCTGCATACGGGGGTTCGAGGAGTCCAGTTGTCCGTGAGTTCGACAGGGAGAGGATGTTCCTGTTCACATCCTATATAAAAATGAGGTTCGGAAAGGAGGCCGTTCTGAGCCTTTTGAGGGACACGCTGATCGGATCCCAATCGGTTGAACGGATGCTCGCCGAAGCCGGTTATGGAGGCGGTTTGAAGGAGTTTTACAACGAATGGGTGCTGGCAAACCTGCTGGACTACCCCGATACGGGTTTTTACGGCGGGATCTATGGCTATCCCGATCTGGATCTTCCGGATTTCTGTCCTTACTTCGCGGAGAGCACTCAGGCCCTCGGTTCAATAGAAGGCGATGTTCAGAACCTCGGGTTTAACTGGGGTGTTCTTTCAGGAGCGGCTTTCCCCGAGAACCTCTTTTTCAATGGGGTTGACGACGGCGATTTTTCCGCCCTCGCCGTTCTGTTCGACGAGGACGGTCTCCCTGATACCCTGCTTGCCATGAGCCTCGACAGCCTGAATTACGGAGTTCTAAACATAGAAGGACTCGGCGGCAGTTGGGACAGATGTGTGGCGGTGATAACGAGATACACGGACAATTCGAACGGAAAGTATATCATCGGGGATACGTCATTGCCCTCGGTCATGCCTCCTGCACGACTTTCTGCGGAAAGCGGACACAGGGGGTACATTCCCCTTTCGTGGGCTTCTCCGCCTGTCAGGGATAGCCTCAGCTACACTTACAACGTCTACAGAGCTATAGGCCACAGCGGAGGACCTTACGATCTCATAGCGAGCAACATCGTAGGTCGGCACTACGTGGATTCGAGTTCGGTAAACGATATCCCCTGTTACTATGTGGTGACTTCGGTGAAAAATGGCCGGGAGAGCGGATATTCGGAAGAGGCCATGGGCATTTCTTACAGCTTCCCTCCTCCGCGTTATGTGTCTGCGACCGGGGCAATAGGAGGGGTCCTCCTGAAATGGCAGACCCCTTACGATGCCGATGCCGGGAATCTCATCAAAATTGCCAAGGGTGAGGAGAGGAGGACCTTATCGGGGCTCACGGGATACCTGGTATACAGGGGAGATTCATCGGGAGTTTTCAGTTTTCTCGACAGCGTTTTGGTCGATTATTACTTCGACGACGGGGCTACGCTCGATACCGTCAGGTATTACTACTATGTCGTCGCATGTTATGAGAATCCCGATGGAGTGAGCCCGGCAGTCGATACAGTGAGCGCCGTTCCTCGAAGCGGGTCGGGAGGGACATATTATAAGCATATGGTGACGATCAACACGGGAGACCTCTGGAATTACACGACCGATTTCGGAGCCATGGGGGGCGAGGGCAATTCCGGATTTCTGGGCTACACGTGGCCCGGAGGGGTGGGCCTCAATAACTATTATCTCTGGTTGAGCTACATCTGGGCTGGAGCCATGATTGCAGGCGAGCCTCATGTTACCTGGCATGACTATGTATTTCCGGAATGGGGTCCAGGGCCTGACCCCGTTTCCGTGGAGTCGAGGGGCGATGCCCTTCAGATTACGACCCACTTCAACGATTGTGCTTCTTTTAATAGTTACAATGCCGATGGAAGTCACTTAGGGCTGGAAATGACAATGAGGGCACTGTCCTGGAATGAGCCCGTGCTAAGAAACTGCATTGCCTGGGAACTTGATATCATATATCATCCTTCGGAGTGCGATATACCCGGAGCTGGCGATTCCCTGATGGACTTCTATGTGGCCTTTCTGTTCGATGCCGACGTCAGCGGCGCCGATTTTTCAGACCCTCACATCGATGATCTCGTGGATTACGATGGCTGGGACGGAGAAGATACGCAGACCGATGAGGTCGATTCTATCACCTTGAACCCAGACGGGACGTACGAAACCGTGCCCGATGGGGTTCCCGACGAGTTTCTCATCTTCGGGGACGAACCCGATGAGCACACGCTGAACGGGGATACGCTCATTGTCTCCAGAAATGCCGGTTATATGTACGACTGGGATAATCCCGTCACTCCCGAAAATGACGTCGGGGAGAACGGCAGATCTCAGGGATATATGGGACTTTCCCTCATATATGCCCCTCCCTCTCCCTCCGACTCGACCTGGGTGGAAGATGGGGATACTCTCAGGATGGTGCTTCCGGCTGCAATGGCCTGGTGGGACTGGGAGAACGATCCTCCGGGGGATTTAGACCAGTATCAATATATGCAGGGAACCCATCCTTCCATGATGGGTTACCGGTTCATGCCGAATCCCCTTTCGGTGAACACAGGCCCTTTTGACTACAGGATTCTCCTGAGTGTGGGGCCCATCACGTTGAGAGCTGGAGAAAGAAAGACGATAGTTCTGGGCTCTGCCGTCGGACAGGGGTTGAACGGCGGGTATGATTACGTTTACAGAAACGGGGAGTGGGTTCCCGGCCTCCGGCATTTCCTGGACTATCTGGT
>DRBW01000189.1 GCA_011042705.1 Caldifarciminota bacterium | reverse complement strand
CGTATAGCCATGCCAGGGGCAGGAATACGAGGGTCAGGGGGAGACCCACAAGGATCCATCTGGTGAAGGTTATTTCTGGCGCGTCGGGGAAGAGGGTTTTCATCTGACCTGCAAAAACTATGTTGGGGGGAGTTCCCACGAGGGTCGCGATTCCGCCGAGGGAAGCCGCATAGGTGATGCTCAACATCATGGCCGTTTTGAACCTGTCCCCTTCCACGTTAAGCTGGCTTATGACGGCGAGTGCTATGGGAAACATCATCATCGTCGTCGCCGTGTTGGAGATCCACATGGATAAGAAGGCAGTGGCGGCCATGAAACCCAGGATGAGCTTTCTCCTTGATGTTCCTATTATGAGGGCGATTCGCAGGGCGATCCTCCGGTGCAGGTTGTGCTTCTCCATGGCCCTGGCTATAAAGAAGCCCCCGAGGAACAGGAAGATGTTGCTGTTCGAATATGGAACAGCGACCTTTTTGGCATTCATTATCCCGAGAACGGGGAAGAGAAAGAAGGGGAGCAGGGAGGTAGCTGGAATGGGAAGGGCTTCCGTTATCCACCAGACGGCCATGAGCCAGGCCGAAGCGAGGACCTTTTTGGCGGGCGGCGTTATGTCCGGTATGGGAAGCAGGAGGAGGATTGCAAAACCCAGTGGACCGAGGAAAAGACCCGTTTTGTTGGCTTTCACCGCTGGTGCTCCTTTTCCAAGTATTCAATTTCAATAATATTGCTCTTCGGCGTTCCTGTCAAAAACTGCCCCTTGACAAATGAGTGATGAGGGAGTAATAATAGGAGCCATAAACTTGGATGACCAGTCAGTCAACTCGAGATATCATACTGAAGGCGGCGAAGGAACTATTCGCGGAGAGAGGCTACTACAGCACAACCGTCGACGATGTGGCTGAGAGAGCTGGGGTAGCCAAGGGCAGCATTTATACCTATTTCAATTCCAAATACGAGCTTTTCGTCACGGCACTGCTACAGGATTTTGAGGAGATCGTCAGGAAAATCGATGAGAAAGTCGGAAACATAGACAGGATAGAGGAAAGGATCTTCAGGGGCGTCGATATCTATCTGGACTATTTCGAGGGAAACCTGTTTTTCTTCAAGTCCCTCTTCCTCGAGAGGAGGGTCCTCGTGAAGGAAAGCCAGGGGGAAGCAGAGGATGGTTTCTGGAAACTATACCAGAGGTTCACAGACCAGCTTGCATCGGCTTTTCAGATCGGCATAGACAGGGGAGAGATAAAACCCTTCAATCCACGTGTTCTGGCTATTGGACTTATAGGCGGCATAGACAGGATTCTTTTCTCGTGCTTAAGGAAAGATGAGAAAACCAGCCCAAGGGAGAACGTGAGGGTATTCCTTGAGGCATTTTTCAACGGAGTAAAGAGAACTCCTCCAAAAACTTTCAGGGAGGGTTAAGCATGACCGTTTTTCTCCTTTTGTACCTGCTCGGAGCTGGAAACCTGTACGAGCTGACTCTCGAGGATGCCGTTAACATGGCGCTCGAGAGGAATCTACAGGTTCTGGCGGCCGAGGAGAGCCATAACTCGGCCTATGGGAATCTGCTTCAGGCGAGGAGCGGGTTTTTCCCGCAGGTCTCACTGTCCAGCTCTTACACGTATCTTTCGACGATTCAGAAGATGGAGACCTATCACCTGGTGAGGCTCGAACCCGATCCCCAGAACCCCGGCAGCTTCATCCCGGTTTTCGAGAAATCGGAGATGCCCTTCGGATACAAGAACAACTACTCCTTCGGCCTGACGGTCCAGCAGGTCCTCTTTTCCTGGGGTAGGCTCATCAACAATTACAAGCTGGCGAAGCACAATCTGAGGAGCACCGATTACGACATCGAGGCGAAGAAAGAGATGATAAAGGAAAGCGTCAAAGAGGCCTACTACAATTGTCTCCTTGTGCGTCGATATCTGGACGTACTCAATGAGACGCGAAAGGATCTCGAGGAGCATTACAATTCCGTCAAAAAGAGATATGAGGAGGGACTCGCTTCCGACTTCGAGCTCCTCAGGGCTGAAGTTCAGCTCCGAAATGTGGAACCTCAGATAAAAGCAGCTGAGACAGGGCTTAAAACCGCTTACGACGCGCTGAAACTGCAGCTAAACCTCCCCCTCGATGTCCAGATCAAGCTCAAGGACACCCTGGAATACAGGAGCTTCAATGCCGATCTCGATTCTCTCATCAGCCTCGCCCTTTCCGAGAGGCTCGACCTGAAGAGCACCGATGAGAAACTGGAGGTGTTAAAGAAAACCGTGGCTATAGCCAGGTCCGGCAACAAGCCCTCTGTATTCGCCCAGTGGGCATACCAGTATCAGAGGCCCTTCGGTTTCGAGGACAAGTGGAAAGGTATGTGGACCTTCACCGTGGGCCTGCAGTTTCCCTTCTTCGATGGGTTCAAGACCTACGGTCAGGTCAAGAGCATGGAGGCTCAGCTCAGACAGGTGAGATACATGAGGGAGCTCCAGGGCAAAGCCATAGCCCTCGAGATCAGGTCCCTTTACAGGGACCTTGAGGCCAAAGAAGAGGCTCTCAAATCACAGCGAGACAACGTAAAACTCGCCCGCAGAGCCTTCGAGATGGCTGAGGAACAGTACAGAAACGGCTACGTATCTTCGCTGGACGTGATCGACGCCGAAGTGGCCTATTCTCAGGCGAGATTGTCCTATATATCGGCCCTGCACGATTACAACGTTGCCCTCGCGAGGCTCGAGAGGGCTTTAAAGGCCGGTTCCGAAAGCCCGTCAGGGACGTCGGCCGGCATGGAGATGAAAGGAGCCCCCGCTTCCGCTCAGGGAGGTTCTGCTGCGGGTGCAGCGCCTTCTCATGGCCAGCACCCCGGCGGGGCAGGCTTTTAAAGGAGGAGATGAAAATGAAGGCATTCAGAGGAGAGAACATCGGGAAATTCGCCGTCGTGTTTCCCATTTTGATGGGCGCCCTGCTTTACGCCGGTGAGGATGAGAAGGCGCCCATGACCGTGGAGGCAATGGTGGTACAGAGAGGCGAGATCGCCGAGGTCCTCGAGTATTTCGGGACAGTTGCCGGCTACGAGGAGGCACAGGTTTATCCCGATATGCCGGGGAAACTCCTCGAGTACACCGTGAAGGAAGGAGATGAGGTCGAGAAAGATCAGGTCATAGCGAAACTCGACCGTTCCGTCCCCGGTCTGGAATTCAAGCCGCTCCTTGTCAAGAGCCCCATAAGAGGGATAGTCGGCATCCTCTATCTGAAACCGGGACAGGCCGTCGCCCCACAGGTTCCCCTGGCTTTCATAAGCAACACCGAGAGCCTCGATGTCCTGGTCGAGATGCCGGAGACAGATCTCAATCGGATCAGGATAGGCGACGAGGCAGACATCTACATCGACTCCATCACGGCCGTTCCAGGCAAGATCTACAGGATATCCCATGCCCTGAATCCCATGTCCCGGATGGGAACGGTCAAAATTCGCCTTCTCAGGAGGCCCTCGGGACTTCGTCCCGGAACCCTCGTCAGGGTCATGGTGAAAACCAGGCTGGTAAAATCGGCCCTGAAGGTCCCCCTGAGGGCTCTGGTGAGAACCGACTCGTCGAATTATGTGTTCGTGGTGGAAGGGGGCAGGGCGAGGCGTAGAGTGGTCGAGACCGGCCTCGTCTCTCGCGGATGGGTCGAAATCAAAAGCGGCCTTCAGGAGGGCGATACGGTGGTCACCCTCGGTGCCGCAGGCCTCCAGGACGGCGAAGCCGTCAGGATAAGGGGTGAGATAAAATGATAAGATTCTCCGTCCGGCGGCCGATAACCATATCGATGTTGATCGGGGTTCTCGTCGTGATGGGCCTCGTCTCCCTTCAGAAACTTGGACTGGATCTTCTGCCGGAGCTCTCGTTCCCCTCGGTCTCCGTGATCACCACCTATCCCGGCGTTTCTCCTGAGGACGTAGAGGAGATGATCACGAAGCCCGTGGAGGAAGCGGTGGCCACGGTGAGCGGCGTAAAGAAGCTGACATCCATGTCCATGGAGGGCCTTTCCGTCGTCACAGTTGAATTCAACTGGGGTAAAAACCTCGACTTCGCCGCCCAGGACATAAGGGACAAACTGGGATTGATCGAGGACTATCTGCCAGAAGATGCGAGCAAACCGCTGGTTGTGAAATTCGATATAAGCATGATGCCCATCATGGAGGGCTATGCTTCTTATAAGGGGATGAGCCCTGAAGACGTCAGAAAGTTCATAAAGGACCACGTAAAGCCCAGGCTCGAGAGGATAGACGGAGTGGCTTCTGTCACAGTGAGCGGAGGTAGAGATAAAGAGATCTGGGTCGAGATCGACCGCGGCAAACTCGAGAACTTCGGCCTCTCCATACAGGATGTGGTGACGTTTCTCCAGCTTCATAACCTCAACCTTCCTGCCGGCCATATCGTTGAAGGCAGCAAGGAATATCTTTTGAGGGCAGTGGGTGAGTTCAAGGAGCCCTCCGATATAAACGATGTCGCCGTTGGCTACACGAAAACCGGAACTCCCGTTTTCGTCAGGGACGTGGGTAGGGTTATTGAGACCCTTTCCGAGAGGAGAAATTACGTCACCCAAAACGGCAAGGAGACCGTCTTTTTCGAGGTCTACAAGCAGTCTGGAACCAACACGGTGAAGGTTCTGGATAAAGTGAACGAGGAGTTGAAGAGAATAAAGGCCGATTTTCCCGATTTTGAGCCCGTTGTGGTTTCCGATCAGGCGAAGTTCATAAAGAGAGCAACGGGCCGTACAACGAACAACGCCCTCCTGGGTGCCCTTCTGGCGGCCCTCATGATCTTTTTCTTCCTGCGAAACTGGAGGCCAACTCTCGTGGCAGCCCTTGCCATTCCCCTCTCGGTCATAATTACCTTCATCGTCATCTATTTCGCAGGCTACACCCTTAACATAATGACCCTGGGAGGGATCGCCATCGGCGTGGGAATGCTTGTGGACAACGCGGTCGTGGTGATAGAGAACATTTTCAGACATCTCGAGGAAGGCGAGGACAAGATGAAGGCCGCCATAGACGGAACGCGTGAGGTCGGCACCGCCATAAGCGCTTCGACCTTCACCAACATAATAGTTTTCCTCCCCCTGATATTCGTGGGAGGCATTGTCGCTAAAGTGACTCACGAGCTCGCCGTCACGGTGGCTGCGACCCTTCTGGCATCCCTTTTCGTTGCTGTCACAATAATTCCGGCACTGGCCCGGGTCTTCTTCAAGGAGAGAACTAAAGAAGCATACGTCAAGGCATTCGGTGAGGTCTGGTTCAATCCCGTCAGGCGGTTTTACGAAAAGATCCTCAGATCTGTACTGAGGCACAGGTTGTTTGCTATTTTGGCAGCCGCGATCCTCTTCGTGGTCTCGATCTTGCTCATTCCCAAAGTAGGAGTGGAGTTCATTCCTCAGATGGACAGGGACTTCGGAATGATCAGAGTCACTTTGCCCCCTGGAACCGATCTCGATGAGACCCTGAACTACATGCTTCAGCTCGAGGATATAGCGAAAAAGGACCCCGACGTTAAGATCGTGGGAAGTATAGTGGGAGAATTACAGGAAGTGACCTCGTTTATGGGCGGAACCGGGGTTAATTCGGGTATGCTGTATGTCGTTTTTGTGGACAAGAAATTCAGGAAGAGGCCCTCCTACGAGACGATTAACGAGATAGTAACAAAAGCACCCAGCTACAAAGATGCCAAGGTTGAGGTCCTGGACATATCGAAGATGGCGTTCCTGGGGGTTGGAGAGAAACCAGTTAACGTCAAGATCTACGGGAAAGACCTGAACACCCTCAAAGAGCTTGCGATGAACATAAAGGACAGGATCGAAGGTACGCCTGGTCTGGTCAGTCCGTCAATATCACTCGAGGAGGCGAAGCCCGAGATACTCATCAAGATCGACAGAAAAAAAGCGGCTTATTACGGTCTGACGCCCGTTCAGGTGGAGACGGAATTGCAGGCGGCCCTCCTGGGTAAGGTGGCCACCAGGATCAGAATCAAGGGCGAGGAGATAAACACGAGGGTCAAGCTGGAGGAGGACCAGACCGAGTTCATAGAGGATATAAAGGGCTTTAGCATCAAGACGCCGCTCGGTACCAGGGTTCCGCTCAAGGAGATAGCCCATATCTCCTATGGCCTGGGGCCGATCAGGATCGACCGCGAAAACCAGGTTCGTACTGTGTCGGTGGGTGCCAACGTCGCAGGGAGGACGACCGGAGAAGTGGTCAGGGACCTGGAAAAGAGGTTGGCCGGGTTCACTTTGCCCCCGGGATACACCATGGCCTTTAAGGGCGAATGGGAGAAAATTCAGGATATGCTGAAGAGCATGATTTTCGCCATCATGGCTGCTGTCCTCCTCATCTACATGGTGATGGCGGCCCAGTTCGAGTCCTTCAAGGATCCCTTTATCGTGATGTTCACGATGCCCCTTGCTATAATCGGAGTCGTCTTCTTCTTCCTGATCACGAGGACGTCGATATCCCTTCCCTCGCTCATGGGGGCGCTGATCCTCGTGGGAATCGTGGTGAACAATGCCATCGTCATGATCGATTACATCAAGAAGCTCAGAGAGAGAGGACTTCCGGGGCTCGAGGCTGTCGTGAAGGGAGCCCAGGTGCGTCTCAGGCCGATCCTCATAACCTCACTGACCACGATCCTGGGAATGGTGCCGATGGCTCTATCCCGCTCGGAGGGCTCGGAGATGCGCGCGCCGATGGCCATCGCCGTCATAGGAGGCCTTCTGACATCGACATTACTGACCCTGTTTGTGATTCCAATCCTTTACACTTTCTTCGAGAGGATCAAAACGAAGGAATAGTCAACAGGAACGGAATTTAACTGTGGTGGCGTCCCGATCGGAGATCGGGACGCCACTTTTTTATAGAAATTCGTCGGGGCCATAAAATTTGATGGCTTCGTTGGGGTCGGGTCGTGCAACCTGCACGACCCGACCCCATGTAACTTATTGATGACAAATAATTTGGACAATATTTACATGTGCGCAATGTCTCTTGACAGGAACTTACTGAAAATCAAGCACTTATAAGGGCATCTCGAAGGGCAAATTTTCGCTTGAAATTCAACGAGTAGAGAGGTCGGGTTCCCTCGGAATAGCCCGGGAAATCTATGCGCACATCCTCATTTTTCTTAACGTTTTGAGTTGAAGGAAGTTAGACCGGTGTCGGGCCGTGCAGGTTGCACGGCCCGACACCGATTTTCTTCGTTTTTCAGATGATGAAAATGGTGGGCGGTGGGCTCCAGCCCACCGCCCACCATTCACCCATAACCGTTTTGAACGGCTGGTCTTGTGATGCTGCAGGGGACGCGTATTCTAATTAGAGTTGAGTCTCAAAAAGGAGGAGTGAATCCATGAGGATATTATTGCTGTTTTTGCTGTCCTTAAGCGGTCGCTATGAGGGGCCTGTAACGGTAGAATTGTCTCCGTTGCCGCAGCCCTCTGATAACCTCGCGGTTCCCGACATGTACATTCCGCCCATGATGTCGCTCCCCGAGGAACCTCAACCTCAGGGAAGTAACCTGGAACGCTGGAATTATCAGCGTGACGGTTCCACCGGTATCCCCGGCGATAACACGATCACGAGCTTTCAGGGCATCTTTTTCACGGGATGGTTTCCCCCCGATGTTCAGATCGCCGCCGGGCCCGGTTATGTGGGGGAAGTCGTCAATTCGAATATAGCCTTCTACGACACTCTTGGAAACCTTCTATACAGCAACACCCTTTATAACTTTTTCTCTCCGCTCTCGCCTTCCAACAACTTCATTTTCGATCCCAAAATCGCTTACGATCCTCAGGGAAGCAGATGGCTGGTACTCGCTCTTCAGCAGAATTCCGGGATCAGCGAGTCCAATTATTACCTGGCTGTCTCGCAAAGCTCGAATCCCCTGGGAAGCTGGTACTATTATGCTCTGGATGCCACGCTGGACGGATCGACACCGTCGAACAACTGGGCCGATTATCCCGGGCTGGGGTTTAACGATTGGGGGATCTTCATAACTTCCAATCAGTTCGACTGGAACGGGAGCTTTTCCTATCCGAAGCTCAGGGTTCTTGACAAGGCCGCAGCGTACAATGGCACCCTGAATTCCTGGCAAGATTTCTGGAACCTCGCCTATTCCTCGTCCTGGAAACCTGCCCAGTGCCTGACGTCCTCTCAGACCGAATACATTTTGAGAAGCTACTGGAATGGAAGCAGCTATATATATGGATGGAAGGTAACGGGCTCCGCGGCGTCTCCGAGCCTCTCGACGAGGTACGACATACCCGTGGCTCCTTACAACCCTCCTCCCAATGCTTCTCAGTACGGCGGAAGCATAGCTCTTAATTCGGGAGATGCGAGGATGCAGGACGTCACGTACAAAGAT
>DRBW01000157.1 GCA_011042705.1 Caldifarciminota bacterium | reverse complement strand
CCTTGTCTTTGGCTTCCTCGAAGTCAGCCATTTTTACCTCAGATCTTCCGGCCCTGGCCGCGAGGAGGGCAGCCTCATTCACGAGGTTTGCCAGGTCGGCGCCGGAGAAGCCGGGAGTGCTTCTGGCTATGGTCTCGAGGTCCACGTCGTCGGCCAGGGGCACGTTTCTGGCGTGAATCCTCAGGATCGCCTCTCTGCCCTTCACGTCAGGCCTATCGACAACTATCCTCCTGTCAAAACGGCCGGGGCGGAGCAGGGCGGGATCCAGGATGTCGGGCCTGTTGGTGGCCGCCATGACCACTATTCCCTCGGAGGTGTCGAAGCCGTCCATTTCCACGAGGAGCTGATTGAGCGTCTGCTCGCGCTCGTCGTGGCCTCCGCCGAGTCCAGCCCCGCGGAGCCTTCCCACCGCGTCTATCTCATCGATGAACACTATGCACGGAGCGTGTTGCTTCGCCTGTTCGAAGAGGTCCCTGACCCTGGCGGCGCCCACCCCCACAAAGAGCTCGACGAAGTCGGATCCCGAGATGGATAGGAAGGGCACCCCTGCCTCTCCGGCCACTGCTCTCGCGAGGAGCGTCTTTCCCGTTCCGGGGGGGCCGAGGAGCAGGACGCCCTTTGGGATTCTCGCGCCCAGCCTCCTGAATTTCTCCGGGTTCTTGAGGAACTCTATGACCTCCTTCAGTTCCTCTTTGGCCTCCTCCACGCCGGCTACGTCCTCAAAAGTGACCTTGGGCCTGTCCTCCTGAAGGACCTTGACCCTGCTTTTTCCGAAGGAAAAGGCCCTGTTGGAGCCCGATTGGAATTGTCGGGCCATGAAGATCCAGAAAAGTACCAGCAATATCAGCCATGGGAGGTATCCCAGGGCTATCTCCCAGAAGACCTGCTTTTTCCTGGATTCGACGGTCACGCCCTTCTGGACCATTTCCCTCACCAGGTCGGGGTCCTCATAGGGAAGGTAAGTCTTAAAACGCAAGACGGGTTCTCCAGCTACATTGATCTGATCTTTGAAAACGCCTTTTATCTCCTTCTCAACTATGGTTACTCTGTCCACGTTGCCCCTGTCGAGCTCCCTCTTGAACTCCGAGAAGGAAATGGTTTTCTCCCCGCCTCCCGTATTTAAAAACTGGAGCAACATCAGTGCCCCGAGGAACAGGAGCAACCAGACCCCCAGAGTCCTGAAGAGGTCTTTTTTTGAGCTGTCCTTCTTTTCCTTCATCCTCCTCTCACCTCTTCCGGGCTCAGAGCCCGGATGTATTTTAAGCCTCTGAATTTTTCACCATAATCAAGCCCGTATCCCACCAGGAATAGATCGGGAACCTCAAAACCCACATATTTTACGGGTACTTCAACCCTTCTCCTTTCTTTTTTATCGAGAAGAACGCAGATCTCAAGGCTCCTCGGATTCCTGGACAGGAGGAGATTATATAGATATCTCAAAGTGAGGCCGGTGTCAACTATGTCCTCGACGAGAAGGACATCTCTATCCGTTATGCTCTGGCTGAGGTCCTTTATGATCTTGACGATCCCCGTGGATTCCGTGGATCTCCCGTAACTGGAGGTGGCGATGAAGTCGACCTCTACCTGGAGGTCTATCTCCCGTATGAGATCGGCCAGGAAAATGAAGGCCCCTTTGAGTATGCCGACGAGCAGGGGGGATCTGCCCCTGTAATCGGCGTTTATCCTGCCAGCCAGTTCTTTGACCTTTGCCCTGATTTCTTCCTCAGATATCATAAATCCAGAAGGCACGGGGGTCATTTTTCCTAACCTCCATTTTAAAGTATGGTTCCTTTCCCTCATCGGGCATCCAGGCCCTTTGAACGCCGGCGACCCATATTATTCCCCTTTTGTCTTCTACCACGGGGATCAGGTCCCTCCTCCATCTGGGAATTTTTCTGTCTATAAAGAGGTCTTTCAATTTTCTGGTGCCAGCCTTCGTCCTGATACGATCGCCCCTTTTTCTCCTCCTCACCAGAAAGGGCGGTTCCACCTGATTGCTTCCAAAGTATACAGTAAAAAGCGTGTTTTTTCCTCTTTTTTCTGTTTTTTCCACGGTAAAGAGGGCATTTATCTCGGGGAATTCACAGGTTCCCGTCTCAAGCCGGCATGTCTTCTGGAGGGCTTTTTCTTTCCTGTAGAGTCTGACTTCTCCCATAGAGATTTCGGCTTTAAGCCCCTCGGCGAAACTGATCCGTCCCTCTTTGTCGAGAAGCCCGATCAGGTCTTTTATCGGCCTGTGGCCCGAACCGGTGAGCTCGTGTAGTGCCCATCTCACCAGGACCTGTTCAGCTTTTCTGAGGGCCTCCCGATCGAGCAGGATCTCGTCGGGGAAGGAGGCCTTCCTCGCCTTCGCTATGAGCTCCCGCGCGAGAGAGGCCAGGAAATCCGCCTCCTCCTGAAAGAGAAAAGAGGCATATGTGACCCTGCTCTCGAAATCCCCGAACCTCTCTTTGAGAATCGGGAATACGCGGTTTCTCAGGAAATTTCTGTTACAGGTGATGTCCAGATTTGTCCTGTCGACCCTGTAGGGAATTCGGGCGGTATCCAGATATTCGAGTATCTCCTCCCGGGATAGGGTTATCAGTGGACGTATGATTTTGCCTCTTTTAGGCCTTATACCCGAGATCCCCTTGAGGTCACTTCCCCTGAGGAGGTTCAGGAAGACCGTTTCCGCGTTGTCGGATAGGGTGTGCCCTGTGGCGATGAGGTCTCCACGCCACCCTTCGAGGGCCCGTTCCAGGAAATCGTATCTGAGTTTCCTCGCGGCGTCCTCGAGATTGAGCTTTTCTCTCCTGGAAAATTCGAGCACGTCTTTTCTCTCAGAGAAAAAGGGTAGGCCTTTTCCTTTCGCCAGCTCGGCCACAAATCTTTCGTCGGCATCGGATTCCTCTCCTCGGAGCATGTGGTTGAAATGGGCCACAGCAAGCTCGAGGCCGTATTTTCCTCTCAGCTCTAACAGTGCATGGAGAAGGAAGACTGAATCAGGGCCTCCTGAGACGGCGAGGAGAATCCTGTCCCCCCTTTCGAAAAGCGAGAATTCCCTGCGAGCTTGCTCGATCTTTTCAAGCAGTTCCTGAAGCATTCAGGTGAAACTCGATGAGGTAAAAAGGACCTGCATGGCGGTTCAGGAGACTATTATCTGATCGCGCTCTTTACCGACCGATATATAGGTAATGGGTATCTTCAGGTCATCCTCGATGAAGTTCAGGTATTCTTTCGCCTCCCTGGGGAGGTCCTCGCGCCTCCTTATGGAACCGATTTCGCCCCAGCCCCTGAATTCCTCATAGTTCACCTTGACGTTGTGCCAGTCCGAGAGGTCAAGGGGCGGGTAGAGGAGTTCCTTTCCGCCGAGGGAGTAACTCCGGGCGACCTTCACCACATCCATTCCCGCCAGAGAATCGAGCTTTGTTATCGCCAGCTCGCTTATGCCGTTTATCCAGGCGGAGAATCGAAGGGCGACCAGATCGAGCCAGCCACATCTCCTGGGCCTTCCCGTTGTCGCCCCGTATTCCCCTCCCCTTTCCCTGAGATGGTCCCCCTCAGGGCCCTTTAATTCCGTTGGAAAGGGCCCCTTGCCCACCCGCGTCGTGTAGGCCTTCGTGACCCCTATTATTCTTTTTATGGCGTTCGGGGGGACACCGGCTCCCACCGACGCTCCGCCGGATATAGTGTGGGATGACGTCACGAAGGGATAGGTGCCGAAGTTTATATCGAGAAAACTGCCCTGGGCGCCTTCAAGAAGGATGTTTTTCCCCTTTCTGGCCTCCTCGAGCAGGAAGACAGAAACGTCCCTGATGAAGGGACCGATCCTGTCACCAAATCCCTTGAGGAACTCGTAGATCTCATGAAAATCGTAAGGAGGCTTGCCGTATCGGGCGCCGAGTATCTGGTTGTTAAAGTCGAGGCTATGTCGGAGGCGTCCCTCAAGGCTTCTGGAGGAGAGCAGGTCGATTGCCCTGAGGCCGATTCTGTAGTAACGATCCCTGTACGCCGGGCCTATTCCCCTTCTGGTTGTTCCTATTCCACCCATCAGCTCCTCTTCCCATCGGTCCTCGGCTTTGTGATAGGGGAGCACGAGTTGAGCCCTCCCGTCGATCCAGAACCTGCCGTCGAGGGGGGTCGACAGTTTTCCCACCTCCTCCATTTCCCTCATCAAAACGTCGGGATCAACGGCAACTCCAGCCCCGATAGCACCGGTTACCTGCGGCCTCAGGAGCCCGGAGGGTATTATGTGGAAGATGAATTCCTTCCCCCCAACGGAAACCGTGTGTCCAGCGTTGGCGCCTCCCTGAAACCTGACGACCACGTCGTGTTTTTCCGCGAGATAATCCACAATTTTGCCCTTACCCTCGTCGCCCCTTTGCAGACCTATGACGGCAGTGAAGCTCATTTCTCCCCGATCTCCTTGAAAGGCTTTTCGAAAAGGAACCTCTTGATCTTTTTCGTCGTGGTCTTGGGGAATTCCTCTTCTCTGAGGGTTATTCTGCGCGGCCTCTTGTATGGGGCGAGCCTGCGGGAGAGTCTCGTCACCTCCTGCGATATAAGGGCAAGGACATCGTCCTCCGAGGGATTGGACTTGCGCTTTTCAGCGAAATAACTGTCGACATTTTCGTAGTTGGGATAAACGATGGCCTGGATCTCCTCGTCCCCCGAAGTCGGGTTTATGCCTTTTAAGACCAGCACTTCCTCTATATAAGGAGACTGCAGGAGGACGCTCTCGACCTCCTCCGGATATATGTTTTTTCCTCCTCTCGTCACTATGACGGACTTTTTCCTTCCCGTGAGGTAGAGAAAGCCTTCCTCGTCGATGTATCCGAGGTCACCGGTCAGAAACCAGCCGTCCTCCGTGAGCACTTCCCGCGTGGCCTCCTCGTTTTTGTAGTATCCTTTCATCACGTTGGGCCCCCTGGCGGCAATCTCGCCGACCCCGTTCTCGTCGGGATTGACGATCTTGATATCCACATGGGGAATGGGCAATCCAACCGATTCGAGTTTAGGCCTGGAGGGAGGCGTGAGGGTCAGAACCGGAGAGGTTTCAGAAAGCCCGTAGCCCTGCAGGAGAGGGAATCCCAGTTCCCGCATGCCCTTTCCCACCCACACGGGGAGAGCTGCGCCGCCGGAGACCATGTATCGGAGGTTTCCGAAGCCCATTTTCTCGCGAATGCTCTTAAAGAGAATCCGCGGAGAGGCATCCCTCAAGAGGGGTTTCAGGGCCTTTGAGGCGCCCTTTAACAGGTAAAAGAAGGACTTTTTGATCGGTGAAGCCTTTCTTATTTCCCTGTGAAGTCCCCCGAGTATTTTCTCCAGGAGAAGTGGCACCACGAGCATCACCGTGGGCTTGCAATGTATCAGGTCTTCCCTCAGGTCCCTGGATTTGAGAGACCTCGCATAGACTATCGCAGCGCCGCCGTAAAGAGGCGTGAGAAAGCCGGCCGTCGCCTCGAAGACGTGGTGCAGGGGAAGGACTGAGAAGAATTTATCCCCGGGGCCATAGTCAATACACTGGTAGATCGAATCGACGTTGGACATGATGTTCTTGTGGGTGAGCATCACTCCCTTGGAGGTTCCCGTCGTCCCGGAGGTATAGAGTATAACAGCGAGGCCCTCGAGAGAAGTATCAGGTCGTGGGGCCCCCTTTTTGTACCTCGCCAGGATGGACCCGAGCGATTCCGCCTCGCCGTTATCGTCCATAGAGATCACGTGTTTCAGTGTCTTCAGGTCCTCCTTGATGTCAAGAAAGTCGGAAACCATTCTGCCGGAAGATATGACGATCTTGACCTCGGCGTCCTGAAGGATATGTTTCCACTCGTGGACAGTGAGCTTGGGGTCGAGAGGAACGGCCACGCCTCCAGCCCAGTGGATGGCCAGATAGGCCATCGCCCATTCAGGGCGGTTTTCCCCCACCACCGAGGCTCTGTCACCTTTCCCGAGCCCGAGATCCTTGAGTCTCAGCGCGAGCCTCTTAACGATGTCGAAGAGTTCTCCGTAAGTGAAACGCCTGAACCCTTCTTTTCCCCTCATGCTGAGAGCGAGTTCATCTCGATAAGTTTCTGCACTGCGCTCCAGCATTTTGGGGATAGTCATCCAGCCCAGGCCACTTCTTTCTGTAGGGAATCTCATCCCTTCCTCCGTCGTTAACAGATGGCATATTAAAGGTTTGTCCTATGTCTGTCAAGTTCAGCGGAACTGAAGCGGTTGAGATAGTTTCTTTTTGACAATAGAATTAGAGGAACTCAAAGGAATTGAAAGGGGGAGATAAGATGTTTGCCTTTTTTATCGTTCTCGTTCTGCTGGGCATTGCCGTCTATTACGTTCTGAAGAAGACCTCGAGAGTCGTGATAACCGAGAAGAACGGGGAAGTCGTCACAGTGAGGAAGGTGGGGCTTTCGTCGGGGCTAATTCTGGCGATTCTGGGCGTATTGATCCTCCTGTTGATTTTCTTCAGCATAAGGATCGTGCCCGTGGGACACGCCATGGTGAAGTTCAATGTCCTCACAAAGCGTTTTTCCCTTTCGAGAGAAGGAGTTACCTTCGTGCCTCCAGTTATCTACAAGACCTACATATACGACCTGCGGAGGCAGGAGTACACCATGTCCTCCAGGAAAGGCGAGGGGAAAAAGAAGAACATCGACGATTCTCTCTGGTCCCCTACGAAGGAAGGGCTCCAGGTCGGAATAGACCTCACCTGCTGGTACAGGATCAAGCCCGACAGCGTCATAAGCCTCCACAGGAGGATCGGGCCCGACTACGACGAGAAGGTCGTCAGGCCGGCCATCAGGTCCATTGTGCGGCACGTCATATCGGAATACCCGATAATGGACGTTTATTCCGAGAAAAGGCGTATGATTCAGGGGGAGATACTCCGAAGGGTGAGGGAATTGCTCGAGAAAGACGGCTTCATAATAGAGGAGATCGTGCTGAGAGATGTCCACTTCACCCCCGACTTCAGCAAGGCCATAGAGGAGAAACAGATAGCCCAGCAGGAAGCCGAGAGGATGAAATACGTCCTCGAAAAGGAGAGGAAAGAGGCCGAAAGGAAGAAGATTGAGGCTGAGGGCACGGCGAGGGCGATTGAAATCGTCTCAAGGCAGCTCAAGAGGAACCCCGAGTACATAAAATACCTTTACGTCGATAAACTTTCGGATAAAGTCCAGGTCATAGTTTCCGATCAGAGCACAATTATGAACCTGGGGGACATCCTCAAGAAGGGGAAGTGATCGGCGGATATCTGAAGCTTTTAAGGCCGGTTAACCTGCTGATAGCGGAAGCGTCGCTTCTCGTCAGTTTCGTCCTGGCAGGAAAGTTTCCCCCTCTTAGGGATTTTCTGCTCTCGTCCTGTGTCGTCCTCTTTCTGGCAGGTGGAGGTTACGTTTTGAACGATTACGCCGACTTTGAAACGGATCGGCTGGCCCATCCCTCACGTCCCATCCCGCGGGGAGAAGTCGATAGAAACCGGAGTCTCCTTTTCGGACTGGCCCTCCTTTCCCTCGGCTCCCTTTTCGCTTTTGTTCTCAGGCCGCTGCCCCTTCTGATCGCCCTTTTTGTCCTCGTGCTGCTCCTTCTCTACGATTTTTACCTGAAGAGCCTGCCCTTTATCGGCAACCTGGCGGTAGCCCTGAGCGCTTCGGTCCTTTTCCTCTTCGGCGGCGCCCTCGTCGGCAGACTTGAGGCACTGATCTATCCGGCTCTCTTTGCCTTCCTTTATCACCTCGGCAGGGAGATCGTCAAGGACGTCGAGGATATGGCCGGCGACAGACAGTCGGGGAGATTCACCCTTCCCCTTGCCTGGGGCGAGGTCAGGACGCTTAGATTTGCCGGAGCAATATTCCTTCTGCTGGTGTTGCTGACGCCGATCCCTTACCTGATGAAGGCCTATAACCTTCGTTATCTGCTTATCGTCATTCTGGGCGTCGATATCCCTCTTCTCTACGTGATCTGGAGGTTTTTGGCCGGATTTCCGGACAGAAACTTGAAAAAGATCGACCTTTTCCTTAAAGTAGATATGATTGTGGCCCTTTTTGCCCTTTACGAAGGAGGGTTGACATGAAGATCGGGGTAGTTTCCGACACTCACGATAACCTGAGCGCGATAAGGGAGATTTTCGGCAGGTTTGTCGATGAGGGAGTCGATACAGTCATTCACCTCGGAGATCTCATTTCCCCCTTCGTCGCGAGGATCGTCGGAGAGCTCTATAAGGGAAAGATGTATCTGGTCCTGGGCAACAATGACGGCGACAGGCTGTTCCTGCGAGAAGTGCTGGATAAGGCGGGTTTCGAGCTCCTCAGAAGTCCCGCCGAACTCGAGATAGCCGGCAGGAAGCTGGCGGTCATGCATGAACCTGTTTTCGTAGAAGCCCTCGCGAGATCAGGGTTTTATGATGTCGTTCTCTACGG
>DRBW01000015.1 GCA_011042705.1 Caldifarciminota bacterium | reverse complement strand
TATTCTGGAGGTTCCCAGCCTCCTTCTCCTTATCCGGGCTGTGGTTCCGATCCAACGGGAGACTCTCTGCACTGTTCTTTCCACCCCTGCGGAACGCCACAGGAAGAAGAGTAAGAGAAAAAGAAAAAAGGCTATTTTCTGGTGGTGCTTTTTATAAAAGGAGGTAGTGAGATGAAGGTTAAGTACATGATAATGGCTGCAGTGGCAACTCTCGCCCTTGTGGGCGGGGCATGGGCTGCCGACTGTGTGGAGATCGATATAGAGGCTCCATCTTCGGCCTACATAGGGCAGACAGTGATTATCTCCGGTGAAGTCACCAATTGCGGCGATGAGCCGGGCTTCGTGCAGATTAAGGGGACCCTGCGAAAGGACAGCGTGGTCATTCAGTCGAACATGGTGACCCTTTATCTCGCTGCTGGTGAGACTAAATCTGAGGCAGTTAGGATTCGCATACCGGAGGATCCACAGTACGCTGGAACATACACGGCCTGCGTGGAAGCCAGAATCGGGACGGCGATCGATTCTGACTGCGCCACCATGGAGGTCCTACCTCATAAGGGACTGAGAACCAAAAGGATAGACCGCTAACAGAGATCTGATACCAGGGAAGTGAAGGAAAGAAGCAGGAGGGGGATAATTTTGTTTTTAATTAAGTGGAGATGGGGGGATTCGAACCCCCGACCCCAGGCTTGCAAAGCCTGTGCTCTCCCAACTGAGCTACATCCCCACGAAACTGAAGCATATATTAAGTTCTACTCCTTTTTATGTCAAGGGGCGTGGGTTCTCAAGATATTCGCGCGCCTGTACATTTTGTATCCCTTAGAATCGCCCATGAGCACGGAGAAAATCAGATCTATCCTCAGGGTTTTTCGACGTACGAGGGATGATAATTCCAGGCTTAAACATGTTCCGAACGGGTTGTGGAACTATCCGTTCACGGTGACGCATAAGTCAACAGGACAAATCCTGATTCTGCGAATTTAAAAATCAACGCTCTTTTTAACGGTCGGGCTCGAGGGTACTTGAGGAAGGACGAAATTAAATGGAACCTTCGATGCTGTTCGGGGTCTTAGTATTGACAGCTTTCGCCCTCGAGGATAAAATTTCAGGGCTTTCCATGGGGGGATTATCGATTAAATTCAACAAAGGAGCCGGGCGATGATTGAGGTCAACGATCTCGTAAAAACCTATGGTCAGGTAAGAGCGCTGGATGGTGTCAGTTTTTCTATAAGGAAGGGGGAAATCATAGGCTTTCTCGGACCCAACGGAGCGGGCAAGACCACCACCATGCGCATCATCACCGGTTATCTCAGACCCGACGGTGGGAATGCCGTTGTCGCGGGCTACGATGTCGCTTCCTATCCTATCGAGGTGAAGAGGAGAATAGGATATCTGCCCGAAGACAATCCTCTCTACATGGACATGCAGGTCAGGGAATACCTCGAGTTCATAGGAGAGGCCAGAGGGCTGGAGGGCTCCGAACTGAAGGAATCCATGGACAGGGTTTCGGAGATCGCCGGGATCAGCGGCGTCCTGAAAAGGCCTGTCGGGGAGCTTTCCAGGGGATACAGGCAGAGAGTCGGACTGGCCCAGGCGCTGCTTCACGATCCCGACATTCTGATACTCGATGAACCGACTTCGGGACTGGACCCCTCTCAGATAGTCGAGATAAGGGGACTTATCAAGGAGCTCGGCAGGGAAAAAACCGTCGTTGTCTCGACCCACATCCTTCCCGAGGTCTCTGCCACGAGTTCGAGGGTGATAATTATCAACAAAGGCAGGATCGTGGCGGAGGGCACGATCGAGGAACTGGAGAGAAAGGCGGAGAAGGGCGAGACTCTCTATGCGGTTTTCAGAGATGGAAGGGCCGATCTGGAGAGGGAACTTTCCTCCCTGGATTTCGTCGAGGACTTTCAGCTCGTTTCTGTTGATGGCGATGAGTTCAAGTTCGCGATAAAACCCAGAGGAGATGAAGACATCAGGGAAAAGCTCTTCGATTTCGCCGTGGAGCACAACTTCAAGCTTTTAGAGATCTGGAGGGAAAGGGCTACCCTTGAGGAGGTATTTTTGCAATTAACAACGGAGGAATGATGAAAGGGGTAAGAGCTGTATTCAGGAAAGAATTCAGGTCTTATCTTCAGTCATCGATGGGATACATATATCTCGTCGTTTTCCTCGTCCTGGCGAACTGGCTTTTCCTGAGGGGATTTTTCATCGTTAACCAGCTCAGCTTCAGGTCCTTCTTCCTTCTCATGCCATGGCTGTTCCTGCTTTTCATACCCGCGATCACCATGAGGATCTGGGCTGAGGAGAGGAAACTCGGGACGATCGAGATCCTCTTCACCCTGCCGCTTAAGGAGAGTCAGGTCCTTATCGGGAAGTTCCTGGCCAGCCTGGCATTTTTGGGCATTTCTCTCCTTCTGACGCTTCCGTTGCCCATCACGGGGGCCTTTCTGGGAAGCCCCGACGTGGGACAGATCGTCGGCGGATATCTGGGAGCGCTTTTCCTCGGAGCTGCCTATATATCCATCGGAACCTTCGCCTCGAGCTTGACCGACAGCCAGATCGTTGCCTTTATCCTGGGTGCCATAATCTGCTTTGCCCTGTTTCTTGTGGGAGAAAATTTTGTCCTCGTGACCCTTCCTCCGTCTATCGCCTCTGTCTTCAGGTATCTCGGACTCGGCTCTCACTTCGACTCCATAGCCCGCGGCGTGATAGATTCGAGGGACGTGATCTACTATCTCTCGGTTATCTGGTTTTTCCTTTATCTCAGTTTAAGAGTAGTGGAGGATAAGAGATGAGAAGAGAAAGGTACATCAATGTTCTCCTTGTCTTTCTCATACTCGTTGTGCTTAATTTTATCTCGTCCAGGGTGTTTGTGAGGGCAGATCTCTCCTCCGGAAAGCTCTACACCCTTTCAAAATCCTCTAAGGAAGCGGTCAGAAACCTGGATGACATCCTCATCATTAAGGTTTTCTTCTCCAAAAAACTGCCACCGAATTTGCTCCCGCTTCGCGAACAGCTCTCTGACCTCCTCGAGGAATACCGCGCGGCTTCCAGGGGCAAGGTCAGGGTGGAATTTATCGACCCGCAGAAAGACAGGGAGACCGAGTCGATGGTGATGCGGCTGGGAATTCCACCCGTGCAGATGAACGTCCTCGCGAGGAACAAGCTCGAAGTGGTCAAGGGATACCTCGGAGTGGCCCTTTTCTACGGCGATAAGAACGAGATCATTCCCGTGCTGAACAGAGCTGACAATATCGAATACGAGTTGACCTCGAGGATACTCAAGCTCGTCGAGGGAGGCGAGAGAAAGGTGGGCTTCGTTCTTTCCGGCGACGATCACAGTTTCGACGACGATTATAGCCAGGTCAGAGATGAGATGTCGGAGCAGTATCAGATCGTCGAGATCGAAGACTCGATACCGCCCGATCTGGATCTCCTGGTTGTCGCCGGAGTCAGCAAGCTCGATGATTCCATGAGAAAGGAGATAGATTCCTACATAATGAAGGGCGGAAGGGTCATTTTCCTGGCCGACGGGGTAGAGGTGGGAGAGAACCTTCAGGCTCATCCGGCCCCGAGGGAACCGCTGAAGTTCCTCGAGTCATATGGCGTCAGAGTCAACAGGGACCTGGTTATGGATGTTTCCAACGAGATAGCTCCCTTCAGCTCGGGGTATATCAGGTTTTTCGTTCCCTATCCCTGCTGGGTAAAGGCCCGCAAAGAGAATCTTTCCAGGACCAACCCCATCGTCAGAGACCTCAGCTCGCCCGTGTTTCCGTGGCCATCGTCGCTGGAATTCGTGGGCGATTCGACCCTCTCGGTCGATACGCTGGTGATGACCACGGATAGAAGCTGGACACAGGAGGGTTACATAACCATCAACCCCGAGATGCTCCCCAAGCCGAAACCCGGGGGCACAGGGAAAAGGATCCTCGCCATGCTCCTCAGGGGGAATTTCAGGTCAGCCTTTTCCGATTCGACCGCAGAGGACACCCTTCTCAGCCCAGAGACAGCAGTTCTGGTGGTTGGCAATTCCCGGTTTCTCGAAGACGGATTTGTTCGGAACTATGAGGAGAACCTGGCTTTCTTCATGAACGCCGTCGATTATCTTGGGTTCGGGGAGAAACTCATTTCCATCAGGTCGAAGCTTGCGGTTGAGAGGCCCATAAAACCTGTATCAGATACGGTCAAGAATCTCTTCAAACTCTTTAATACTTTCGGCATGGCCGTGGTGGTGATCGTCTTTGGCCTGGTCAGGTACTACATTAGAAAACGGGAAAAGGAGGCTTTTTGAGATGAGGGGAACGGTAAAGCTCCTCATAATTCTTGTTATCCTTGCCCTTCTTGCTTTTTTAGTGGAAAGAAGCAGGACCAGGAAGCTGAGTCCTCACCTGAGAAGGCTTATCTCTGAGAAACAGACGGAAAAAATCGATCGCATCATAATTTCCAGGGAGGGCGATACATCGAGGCTCATCAGGGAGAACGACACCTGGTACGTGGAGATCCTCGGCAAGAAGAAAAAAACCGACGAGAAAAAGGTGGATCGTCTCTTCGGAACCCTCGATTCCCTTCGGGGTGAGCTTGTGTCGTCCAGCGGCGAGAGATACGGGGAATACGAGGTCGATGAAAAAGGGCTGAGGGCTCTGTTCCTCTCGGGTGACGATACGGTCCTGGATATCATCGTCGGGAAAAGCGGTCCCGATTTTAACTCGAGCTACGTGAGAAAAACCGACGAGGAAGGGGTTTATCTCGTCAACCGATACCTGAGGTCTGTTTTTTACCCGAACCCCGACAGGTGGAGGGACAGGAAGATCGTCGAGTTCGACCGGGACAGCATAGAGGAGTTCTCGGTCAGGAAAGGGAAAAAATACTGCAGGGTCGTCAGGGAGGATACTCTATACGTTGTGAAGGAAGGTGATTGCGACACCAGCAAAATCCGGTCCTTTCTGGGCACATGGTCGAGGTTGACGGCCGTTTCCTTCGACGACACCATATCGGTTGCTGCCGCCGGCCTCGACAAACCCCAGTACATTGTGACGCTGGTACCGGTGAAAGGTGAGGAAGTGAAGCTAACGGTGGGGAAAAAGGACGATAAAAACAGATATTACCTGAGCAAGGAAGGTGACGAACAGATCTACATAATCGCCCCCTATACGGTTAACAGGCTGAAGGATCTGCTAAGGGAGAAGAGCAAGAAAAGAAAGAAATAGCATATTCACGGATAGATTGATCAGCCGACCCGGCTCCTTAAATGGAGGATCGGCAAAATGGGATGGTTTATCTGATCTCCTGGTCCTTTTGCCTGGGAAATGGAGGACCTTGAGATGATGTGAAGAGAAAGGGATTGTTGGTCGTTTAAGGGGGATTTACTGAAAGAAAAAGGGGGTGTGTTTTTAAATAAAGGAGGGGATACATCGCTATCCTGCCCTCTGGGCTTTCCTCGCCTTTTCTGCGGGAATTTTAGCATCGCGGAGCTGGCTTTTGCTTATTCTCGCGGGAGCCGCCCTTCTTCTCGGGCTCATTGCCTTCAGGAAACTCAACTATCTGCATTTTATGGGATTTCTGTTTCTCTCAGGGGGTATTCACCACAGGATCGACAGGGCGACCCGGTTCGGTCTGCAGAAAGAGATCACTTCCGTAAGGGTTCACATGAAAGTCACGGAAGAGGGCAGGGGAGAGGGTCTCGTCAACGGGAGCTCACTCCGCCTCAGGGTTTACTGGGGGAAATGGCCTCCCTTACCGCCGGGCTCAGAGGTGGACCTCGCGGGCGATCTCGTGCCTCTCCGCCTCCAAAGGGATTTCGATCGGTACCTTTTTAATTCCGGGATCGATTGCAGGCTGAAGGTGAGGGGGGTGCTGAGTGGCGGAGAAGCAGGGCTGAGGGGGCGGGTTCTGCGAAGTCTGAGACGGAGAATAGATGGGCTTTGTTTTTCGAGGCGGTGTTCCGGGTTGATGAGGGCATTTCTTCTCGGTGAGAGGAGGTCCGTTCCGGCAGATGTGAGGAGGAAAATGAAGCTGACCGGAACGGCCCACCTGCTCGCCCTCTCGGGCCTGCACGTGGGACTGATCTTCTCCGCTTTTTTCTTCATGCTCGGGCTTTTCAGGGGTGGCCGCAGGACCAGGGTTTTGCTTTCCATGGTTTTCCTCTACAGCTATCTTTACCTGGTGGGGTTGAGGGCTTCGCTGTGGAGAGCTGTCTTCCTTATCACTGGATTTCTCCTGGGACTGCTGTTCGAGAGGAGGAGCTATGGCCTCAATTCGCTCGGCTTTTCGGGACTACTTTATCTATTTTTCTTCCCGAGAGGGCTTTTTGACGGTGGGTTTCAGCTTTCCTATCTCGCCACCTTCGGCATACTTTATAGTTTACCGCTTATCTCGAGGTTTACGTTGCGAAATCGTATAAGCAGGTATCTTGTCACTTCATTCTCGGTTTCGCTCGCAGCGCAGCTCTTCACGCTCCCCGTATCCCTTTCTCTTTTCGGCGGCTTTTCTCCCATCTCCCCCCTCGTGAATCTCCTCGCGATCCCGGGGCTATGGCTGATCCTGGTCTGGATGTTGCTCGGTCTGGCATTCAGCGCGCTGTCGATCAGAATTGCTCTGAGCTATTCGGTGCTCGCCGAAAAGGGACTGGGGATCTTGCTATGGATCATCGACAGAGCATCAGCTTTGCCATTGGCCTTCCGGAAGATATGCAGCCTTTCTTTTCCCCTTTGCCTTCTGTATTACGCCCTGTTGCTGTTAACAATAAACGCCCTCTCGCGAGGGCGCAGAAGACAGAAATTAGACGGGTAACCGGGGTTTTTATTGACCCGTCTTCTTCTCTTTTTTGCCCTTTTCCTTTTTGCTCTTGCCGGATTCCTCTTTCTCTTCCCGCGGGAACTCGAGAAGCTCGAGGAGTGCTTCCTCGGCGCCGTCTCCTTTCCTGGGCCCGAGACGGATGATGCGCGTGTAACCCCCGTTTCTGTCGGCGAAGAGCGGGGCTATCACATGAAAGAGCTTTCCTGTGATCTTTCTGTCGGTCAGGAAGGAAAGCGCCATCCTCCGCGAGTGCAAATCGCCTTTCTTGGCGAGAGTTATCATCTTTTCGGCGTATCGCCTTGTCTCTTTTGCTTTCTGGAGCGTCGTCCTGATCCTGCCGTGTGTGAAAAGGGAAATAACCTGGTTCCTCATGAGGGCCCTGCGGTGTTCCGCATCCCTTCCAAGCTTTTTTATCTTGTTTTTATGTCTCATCAGGGACTCTCCTCTTCAAGGTACTCTTCCACGTTCATGCCAAACCTGAGGTTTGGATCGCGGTTTTGAAGTTTCTCCTTTATTTCCTCGAGGGATTTCTGCCCGAAATTCTTTATCTCGAGCATTTCCTGCTCTGTCTTGGAGACCAGTTTGGCTATAGTATCGATACCAGCTTCTTTCAGGCAGTTGAGCGTCCTCTTCGAGGGCTCGAGACTGCTGATGTCCTGAAGGAGGATTTGCCTTATCCTCTCCCTTTCCTCGAAACCGGGTCCCTTCCTGCCGTAAGGTTCTTTTACCTCGTGGAAGAGCCTTTCTACGTGCTGGTGGAGTATGTCGGAGGCTTTGTTGAAGGCTTCGTCAGGCGTAACGGTGCCGTCAGTCCATATTTCGAGGATGAGTTTCTCGTAGTCCGTCTTTGCTTTGACGCGCACGTTTTCTATCGTGGTATTCACCCTTACCACGGGAGAGAAAAGACCGTCTATGAAAATAGTAGTTTCGGGAAAGCCTGCTTTCGAGATCTCATCGGCCGGGACATATCCCACACCCTTAGCCACAGTGAGCTCCATGTAAAGCCTTGCTTTGTCCGACGTGAGGGTCGCGATGTGGACGTCAGGAGTGACTATTTTAAGGGACGCCGGGACCTCCAGGTCCGAAGCTTTGGCCTCCCTCTGGCCTTCCGCCCGGAGATACATGGAGGCCTTCTCTTCCTCGGGATCCTCAAAACGAACCCTTATCTTCTTGAGGTTCAATATGATCTGGGGGACATCCTCGTAGATCCCCTCGATGGTGGTGAATTCGTGGAGCACTCCATCTATGTTGGCAGCTATGATGGATGCCCCGGGTATGGAGGACAAAAGGATCCTCCGGAGGGCGTTGCCGATCGTGATGCCGTAGCCCCTTTCGAGAGGAACGAACACGTACCTTCCGTACGTCTCCGTGACTTCCTCTTTGTAGACCCCTTTAGGGAGGACAAATTCAATTTTTCCCATAACTTACCTCTTTACTTGGAGTATAGCTCCACAATCAAGCTCTCGTTAATGGGGTGAGTGATGTCGGACCTTTCAGGAAGCCTCACTACCCTTCCTTCAAAAGCATTCTTGTCGAGGACGAGCCAGCTGGGTATCGCACCGAGATCTCTGCTTTCCAGCGCTTCCTTAACGAAGGGGATCTTCCTGGATCCGGGCTTTATGGAGATGACGTCTCCGACTTTGACC
>DRBW01000188.1 GCA_011042705.1 Caldifarciminota bacterium | reverse complement strand
TCTTTCTTCAGGTAAAAGAGGTCAGCGGGGTCCTTTACCAGTCCTCTGTCTACCAGGAGCTGGCTGAGCTTTTCGCCGAGGCCCTCTATGTCCAGCGCCCTTCTCGAAGCCATGTGCCTCAACATTCCCTTGAGTTTCGCGGGACAGGCTATGTTCACGCATTTGTAATAGGCCCCTTCCCTGACAGTCTCCGCCCCGCAGACCGGGCAGCGCTTCGGGGGCTCTATGGGCTTTTCCTTCCCCGTCCTCCTCTCAGGAATTGGCTTGACTATCTCGGGGATGACGTCGCCGGCCCTCTGGACGAGCACGTAGTCCCCGACCATAACGCCCTTTCTCTTCACTTCGTCGAAGTTGTGGAGGGTGGCCCTGGAAACGATAACTCCTCCCACCTCCACGGGCTCCAGGACCGCCACGGGCGTGATTATCCCGGTGCGGCCGACCTGGTACACCACGTCGATGAGCCGTGTGGTTTTCTGACGGGGTTTGAACTTTCCCGCAAAGGCGTATCTGGGACTCCTGGCCGTCGTTCCTAACCTTTCCCAGAGTTCCAGGCTGTTGACTTTGACGACGATACCGTCGAGCTCGTATTCGAAGTCGTCTCTCTTGTCCTGAAGCTCGAGGTAATACTCGATGACTTCCTCGATTCCCTTCGCCAGCCTGACGGGAAAGGAAGTCTTGAAGCCGTAGCTTTTCAGGGCATCTATCACGTCCCAGTGGGTTTTAAACTCCACGCCTTCCACGAGCCCCACGCCCCAGGTCACGAAGTCCAGTTTCCTCTGGGCCGTTATGTTGGGATCGAGCTGCCTCAGGGAACCGGCGGCGGCATTCCTGGGGTTGGCGAAGAGCGGTTCTCCCCGTTCCATCCTTTCCCGGTTGAGCTCCTCGAAGTCTTTCTTTTTCATCAGGACCTCACCCCTCACGTCGATTCTGGCGGGGATAGGCCAGCGGTCGGTGGCAATGAGCCTGAGGGGAAGGGTCTTTATCGTCCTGGCATTGGGGGTCACGTCCTCTCCGACAACCCCGTCACCCCGGGTCGCAGCCCTGGTGAAGCGCCCATTCTCATAAACAACTTCCATGGATGTCCCGTCGTACTTTGGCTCGGCCACATATTCTATCGTCGCGTCCTCGGGCAACCCGAGAGCCCTCTTAATCCTCCTGTCAAACTCACGGAGCTCATCCGGGTTGCGGGCGTCTTCCAGCGAGAGCATCGGCATCGCATGGCGCACGGTTCCGAATTCTTCCCTCGGCGGTGCACCGACCCTCTGGGTAGGAGAGTCGGGCGTTATGAGATGCGGGAACATGGCCTCCAGCTCTTTGAGTTCCCGCATGAGTTCATCGTATTCTTCGTCAGAAATTATAGGGTCGTTAAGAACATAATAGCGATAATTGTGGTAATTGATCTGTTCTCTGAGTTCCTCGATCCTTTTCCGGGCCTCTTCCTCGCTCAATTTTTTCATGGCCGCACCTCCTTCTGGATGTATTTAAATTAAGCCCATCCCTCGCCTTTGTAAAGCACCGGGCGCGCTTCGCCCCGATGGCCGCGTTATCTAAAAGTCCTGTAGGGGAACTCTCCCCGATGGGAGGCTGAAGCTCCTCTCCTTGACAGGCGAAGCGCGCCCGGGTATAATACCCACCAAACGGAGGAAGTTGCGGATATGGCAAATGTTAACAGGTCTGCACGTAAGAGGGTGAGACAGGCACAGAAGAGGAGGCTCAGAAACAAGAGCTATAAATCTTTTGTCAAGACCCTTACAAAAAAGTTCAGGGCCGAGACTGACCCGGAAAAGAAGAAAGAACTTTTATCCCTCCTTTATGCGGCCCTGGACAAAGGCGTTTCGAAGGGCATTTTCCACAGGAACACCGCTGCTCGCAGGAAGAGAAAAGCTGCCCTGCTGTTGAGGAGATCCTTGGAAGGATAGAGGGGACTTCAACTTCTGGGGTGGTTTTCAGAGTGGGCGGATAGCTCAGCCTGGTGAGAGCGCCTGCCTTACAAGCAGGAGGTCGGAGGTTCGAATCCTCCTTCGCCCACTCGGTTTGCCGTTTTTACATGCTTTTCCGGCTTTCGCGACTTGCTCCTTTCCCGAAACTTTCCACGACATTTCCCCTTTCTGCGCATTTTTGTGACATATTTGTGACAATTCTGCCTCGTTCACCCGCCCTGAGTGAATAATTTCCCGAAATCCCCTTTCGATAATTTCCCCCGATTTTAAATCCCCCGGAAGTCTATTTTTCCATCTTGAACCTTTCGGCGCCCTGGCGGAGGAAGGTCGCTATGGGGCGAGTTGACGATGACTTCAGGTTTAGAAAGGCCGAAGTCTCGCGGTTTTCACCCGGAGGATCTATCGGTTCTTGCGGACGCAGGACAGTGCGATACTTGCAAAAGAGGAGGGTGAGGATGTATATATTTTGACTGAACGGCCTTCAGGGCATCGGTTATTTCAAGTGTTCGATGTAGATAAAAGTGATGGCGGCAATTCCGGAGGGAACGTTTGACGCTATGAGCCGTTCATCCATGTTTTGACAAATAGGAGGTGACCTTTGAAGCCTTTGGCCTTCTGCTTATTATTTCTTCTGGCTTTTATTCCCCTCGAAGCCTTCTGGAATCCGACGGACAGCCTCGTTCTGGGCGGAGAGATCCTTTCTTACTCCGTCGACTTCAGAGACGACGGTTCTGTGTATCTCGCTGCTCTCGTCGATGGGGGTGGCACTGAGAGCGTCAGGTTCCTCCGCTCCGTTGACCACGGATTGAGCTGGGAGCTGATTCACTCCCACGCTTTATCGGTTTTTTCTCAGGCTGTGAAGTTCGCCACCGGCAATAATTACCACGATTTTCACTTTCTTCTCTTTTCCGATGGCGGCTCCGGCCTATACCTCCTTCGATTTCCCGGAGATTTCGGATCTCCTCCCGAGGAGGTCCAGATATATGGAGGGCAGGTGCTGGAGAACTCGATAGAGCTCACAAGGGGCTGGGGGCCCGATTTTTCCCTCGGCTGTGTCTGGCTCAGCGGTACCGGGCAGGATGACACCCTTTTCTTTGCCCTCTCCGAGGACTACGGTGAAAACTGGGAACTCGCTTACTGGAGGTTTGGCGATATTCCCGACGTTATCAAGCTCGTGGACCCACGCCTGTCCCTGGCGCTGGACGGAGCGGACAACTTCTACCTCGCTTTCTCCGGGGCGCATTTTTTCCCCGTTGAGGACAGTCTGGAGATCTTCATAAGGCGATCGGAGGGCGGCATAGGAGGCAGCTGGAGCACGATTAGGGTCACGAACAACACCGTACCCGACATTTATCCCCAGATAGCCGTCGGATCGGATACTGTCGGGAGCAAGATATGGGTGGCTTTTTCCCACTTCGAGGACGGAAATTACGACCTCTACACAGCTTATTCTGACGGCGGGTATTTCGAGATAGACCTTCTTTCGGCCTCACAGGACATGGATGAATACCCCGCCGATATGCGTTCCGTGGAATACGTGGGGCAGAGTTATCTGAACCTCGTTACAATCGAGGAAGGAGACGGTCAGAACAGGGTGGAGTGGTCCTATTGTTACGGAGATCAGCCCACATTATGGGCGTCGCCCGAATACGTGGCAGAGGGAGCCATATCACTGTCCGCTCCACTCTGGCCAGCTCTCTCCTTCGCCCCGGGTTCGCCCGAAGCCGGGGCCCTCGTTTTCTACTGCGATACGGAGGGCATTCACGTGGATGCCCCCTGGTTCCCGGCGGTTCACGAAGGCGGGGCTTCAGATGTTCGGTTTCCCTTTCTTATCGAGAATTCGGAGGGAACCTTCAGGGTTACCTCCTTTCAGACCGGGTATTACAGGTTACATCTCTACGATGCCGCGGGAAGGGCAGTCGGCCGCTGGGATTTCGAGAGGGAGCTAAAAGTGCCTTTCGAGAAGAGCGGGGTCTTTTTCTACAGGATCGAAGGCGGATCCGGAAAGTGGACCGGAAAGGTGTTGATTGTCAGGTGATCGAATGCTCATGTTGCCCGTGGAATTGAAAGGGAGTGAGAGAGGATGAGGTTTCCCGAGGAGAAGTTCGTGGAAAGGAAGGCGATAGGACCTCTCTGCGAGAAGCTGAGGAAAGAAGGCAAAAGGATCGTTTTCACAAATGGCTGTTTTGATCTCCTGCACAGGGGACATGTCGAGTACCTGTACTTCGCCCGAAAGCAGGGCGATGTCCTCGTGGTGGGGATCAACTCCGACGAGTCGGTCAGGAGGCTGAAGGGAAAGGGCAGGCCATTGAGCACCCTCAGGGACAGGATGTACGTGCTCGCTTCCCTGGAGCCCGTCGATTTCGTTGTGCCCTTCGAGGAGGATACTCCCTACGAGCTCATCAGGGATGTCCTTCCCGATATCCTCGTCAAGGGAAGGGACTACAGGCCCGATGAGGTTGTGGGAAAAGATATCGTCGAGGCGAGAGGAGGAAAGCTCGTTCTCGCCGACTATCTCGAGGGGTATTCGACGACCGGGCTCATCAGGAAGATCAGAGAAATGGAAGGGTAGGTTGTATCATGGCCCGGGTGAAATTTGAGATCTCGGCGGGCGGGGTTGTCTTCAGGAGAAGGGACTCCCAGGTGGAAGTGGCCATGATAGGCCTCAAAGGAGGCGAGGTCTGGGCCATTCCCAAGGGACTGGTCGAAAAAGGGGAGTCCCTGGAAGAGGCGGCCCTGCGGGAGGTGAGGGAGGAAACGGGCCTCGAGGCGAGGATAGTGGACAGGATCGACAAGATCGACTACTGGTTCTACTGGAAAGAAGGCGACAGCAAGGTAAAGCACCACAAGATCGTGTATTTTTACCTCATGGAGTACATCGGTGGTTCCGTCGCCGATCACGACTTCGAGGTCGAGGAAGTGCGCTGGTTCCCTATTGACGAAGCTATCGAGGTCGCTTCCTATAAAAGCGAGAAAAGGGTTTTAGAGAAGGCGAAGGAGATGATCCAGAGTTATGCCCTCGGTTGAATCCTTCAAAATCGGCACCTCGGGCTGGATGTACAGACACTGGATCGGTGTCTTTTACCCACCTGAGCTGAAGGAAAGGGAATGGTTCGGATATTACTCGCGTTTTTTCGACACTGTCGAGATAAATTCCAGCTTTTACAGGCTGCCGTCGGAAAAGACCTTCAAAGGGTGGGCCGGAAAGGCTCCCGGGGGCTTTATTTACGCCGTTAAGGCCTGGAGACGTATAACCCATCTGAAGAAGCTCCGCAACGCCGGGGGCGATCTGAAGCTTTTCCTGAGCAGGGCAAGACTTCTCTCCGATAAACTCGGGCCCATTCTCTTTCAGACCCCTCCGGGCCTGAAGGTCGATGTGCCCCTTCTCCAGGACTTCCTCGCCCTTCTTCCCAACGACCTCTCCTTCGTTTTCGAGTTCAGGCACAGAAGCTGGTTCATTGACGAGGTCTTTGACGCACTGCGGAGAAAGGGCGCCGGGTTCTGCATAATGGACCACCCTTACATTCCCTGCCCGCGTGCTGTGACATCGGATACAGTTTATGTCAGGATGCACGGCAAGGGCCACCTTTACCAGGGTCTTTATTCCCGCGGGGATCTTGAGGAACTCGCCGATTTCCTCTTCAGCGCCGCGGAGGAGGGGGCCCTGGCATACGTCTATTTCAACAACGATTTCGGAGGCAACGCCGTGAGAAATGCCCTGGAACTCAGGGAGATAATCGAAGGGAGACTGATCCATGGAGGCTGAAGGTTATCTCCCCGCTCTTCATGCTGTCACCGAGGTTCTCGAGCTCTCCCTCGATCTGGATCAGATCATCTACTCGACACTCACTGCGATAACGGCGGGGGAGAGCTTCGGATTCAACAGGGCCTTTTTCCTTCTCGTGGAGCCGAGGAAGGGGAGGCTCAGAGGCTACTTCGCCATGGGACCGGCGAGCCGGGAGGAAGCCGCCCGCGTTTGGGAGGAGCTCGGGAGAAGAGGGGAGACGGTCGACGACCTCATAAGGAAGTACAGCCCTACACTGTTCGAAAGGGAGAAGGAGAAGTTCAGAACTGAACTCGACCTTCTCACCTTCGACGTGGAGGAGCTGAGGAGGCAGGGCAGCCCTCTCATAACCTCCATAGAGAACAAAAAAGCCGTCCTCGTCAGGGATGCCCTCTCGAGGGAAGACGTTCACCCGAGGCTCAAAGAGGTGCTTAACGTCAGCGAATTTGCAGTGGTTCCTCTCGTCAATCCGAAGCGAGAGGTCGGCGTAATTATAGTTGACAATTTTATTACCGGAGAAGAGATAAGGGATGGGGACATCGTCGCACTGGAGACCTTCGCCAGGGGAGCCTCTCTCGCCATCTCCAGGGCCCTCCTCGTCAGAAAACTGGAGGAGAAAGTCCGGAAACTCGAGGAATCCCAGAGGAAGATCCGGGAATACCAGAAGACCATAATAGAGATGGAGAAGAAGGCGACGCGGGGAGAACTGATGCACCACCTGATACACGAGTTGAAAAACCCCCTGGTCGTCATCGGCGGCATAGTGAATGCCCTTCTCGACGATTTCCCCGAGGGAAGTCCCCAGAGGCCATACATGAAGGCGGTGGTCGAGGAGGTCCGCAAGCTGGAGGGGCTGCTCAGGGAAGTGGTAAACGGAATAAGGAACCTGAGCCCAGCTGACGTCGCCCCGGTGGACCTCAACGGCCTCATCATTGAGAAAGCCAGTGAGCTCAAGAGCTATTTCGATGCCCGATCGGTGGATTGTCGGCTCGAACTGGACGGAGCCCTTCCCCACCTGACCCTGTCCCCTGCGCAGTTCAACTGCGTGCTCGACTATCTCATAGGCAACGCCGTGGAGGCGATGGAAGGCGGTGGAAAACTCGAGATAAAGACCGGGATGGAGGGGGATGAGGCGGTGGTATGCATAAAGGACAACGGTCCGGGCATACCGGCCGACATAAGGGACAGGATTTTCGAGCCTTTCTTCTCAACAAAGGGTGAGGGCACGGGCCTCGGCCTGTACAATGCCCTTCAGATCGTGAGGTCGATGGGAGGCAGCATCGAGGTGGAGAGCGAAATCGGGAAGGGCACCCTTTTCAGGATAAAGCTACCCCTGGATCAGGGGGTCTGAAATATCTCCGACAGCTTCCTCAGGGCTTTCAGTTTCTCCGTGCGACCCAACTTTGAAAGTTTTATCGCCCTTTCTATGACCTCTATGCTCCTGTCGTAAAGCCTTTTCTGAACGGGGAATGGGTGACCGTCTTTTCCCCCGTGGGCAAAGGAGTAAAGAGCGGGGTCTTCGAAGCTGGGCGGCTTGCCGTAGATGAGGTCGGAGAGAAGGGATAGGGCCCTTATGGTTTTGGGTCCGACTCCCCTTATTTCCAGGAGCTCCTCAAAGTCCAATGGAGCCCTCTCATAGGTCTTGAGGAGTATTTTTTCCAGATACTTGGGATTTATGTCGGAAAGGAGAAGGGCATGACGGCGCGGAAGTTTCAGCTCCCTGAGTTTTTCTATCTCCTTAGTTGTCTTCTCGGGATCGTGACGGGAGAGTTCCACGACGAGATTTCTGTTCTCGGCGGCCTTCCTCCTGGTGAGGTCCAGGACAAGCCCCTCCCTTTTCTGGGTCACTATCCCACTGTGGGGTTCTTCCACGAAACTCTTGAGCCTCTCGCCCAGCCAGTGATATCGTCGCGCAGTTTTCCTTCTCTCGTTCATGCCCTGCTGGACGACGCCCCACAGCCCGCTTTTCGTGACAAAAAAGGCGTGGTGATAGATCTGGTATCCGTCCTGCAGGGCGCTCGTGTCGACTTTGGCCGTGAGCCTGCTCGCCCTCACCAGGGGCGAGGCGTCGAGGCCCGTTATCTCCGCTATCCTTTCCAGCTCCTGGGGAGTTTTCCTGGAGGTCTTTCCTTTCCCCCCGGCGACAAAGAATCCGAGCTCCCTCTCCTTTCCTCTGATTCCCTCCTTCAGGGCCCCGGTGGTGGTTGTCGTCAGTCCCGACGAGTGCCAGTCGAATCCGAGGAGATTTCCCAGGGACTGAAAGAAAAAGGGATCGCAGAGTCTCCTGAGAAGTTCCTCGGGGCCGAATTCGATAACGATGGCCTCGGCTATGAGGCCTGCCAGGTGTGCCATCCTCGAAAAAAGCCACCTGGGCGCCCTTCCACCGTGGAGGGGCAGATCTGCCGTTCCAGTTTTCCTCGGACTCATCGTGAAAATATTATGCTCTGGTGGGGGGTGCCGCGCAAGGGCGCGGCACCCCCCACCAGGAAAGGGGATTTAACCGGAGGATTTAAAGTCTGCCTGGAGAGCAGGGCGTTGCAGCTCTCTGATCACGCCTCCGCTGCTTGCGTGTCTTGCCCGTGAAGTCCCTTCGGCCCTTGGCCCTTATATTTTTCTTTGGGCTTTCTCCGGAGATCACCCAATCTCCCATGACCTATCCTCCATGCTCTCTTTTCCCCTTCCCATCGCTATAGGGTGAACCCCAACTGTGACTTTGCTCTCTGGGGACTGTCTGTGGGCCCGAATTTTCCCATAGATTGTCCCGATATTAGATTTTCAGGTCCATTATGTCGAAGTC
>DRBW01000244.1 GCA_011042705.1 Caldifarciminota bacterium | reverse complement strand
TTGGCCTCTCCGGGCGTGATGATTCCGGGACAATTGGGACCTATGAGCCTCGTCCCCTTTTCCTTGAGGAATTCCATTACCCTGATCATATCGTGGACCGGGATGCCCTCGGTTATGGCCACTATGAGCTCCATCCCTGCGGAGGCAGCTTCCATTATGGCATCGGCGGCGAAGGCCGAGGGAACGAAGATGACCGAGGCGTTCGCCGCTGTCTTTTCCGCTGCCTCTCTCATCGTATCGAAGACAGGAAGGCCATGGACCTCGCTTCCTCCCTTTCCGGGAGTCACTCCGCCCACAACCTTTGTGCCGTACTCGAGCATCAGTTTGGTGTGAAAGGAGCCGTCTCTTCCCGTTATCCCCTGAACGAGAACTCTTGTATCTCTGTTCAACAAAATCGCCATCAAATTCCTCCTCTTTCAATTCCGGCTCTTTCAATTTTAAGAAAACCGGGACCCATAGTCAACTTCTGCGACTCAGGACTTAAGCGGATGTGACAGTGAATATCGCTCCCGTCGCAGTTTCCCGGTTGACGCTTCCGATAATGTTTAGGAAGCATTTGGAGGAAGATTGGGGCAAGCTATGTCCCCTCGTGTTTTCCACGATTGCCGTATCGGGATTACACAAAAAGCTTCGACGAGACGACGGAAAAAACAGCAAATTGCTCTTGTCCCTCAAAATAGCGCCCCTGAAGCCATTCAGGGCATTGAATTCACCGCCGCTTTACCTTATAGTTTTCAACCTATGGCATTTTTCCCGGAAGACAGGCTGATAGAGGAGCTTTTATCCTTTTTCAGGCCACACAACAGGATAAAGCTGCCCCCGGGCGATGATGCGATGACGATCTCGGAGATCCCCGTGATGGAGATGGTCGTATCCCTCGACGCCTTCTTCGAAGGGGTTCATTTCAAAAGGGACTACATGGACCTCGGGGACATAGGCCACAAATCTCTGGCTGCAGCCCTGTCCGATCTCGCCGCCACCGGAGCCCTTCCACTGACCTACCTCGTCAACCTGGAACTTCCCCCGGACCTGGATGTCGAAAAGGTGAAAGAGATCTACAGGGGTTACGAGGGCCTTAACGATGCTTACTGCATATCTCCTTCGGGCGGAAACGTGGTGAGAGGAGACCGCATCTCTCTGGTCACAACGGTGATAGGGGAGGTGGAGAAGGATTCGGCCCTTAAAAGGACCGGAATGGCGGAGGGGGATGTGGTCGTGGTCACCGGCGATCTCGGCAGGCCTGGGGCTGCCCTTCTGCTTTATGAGAAGAAAGAACTGAGGGAGAAGCTCTCAAATTTTGACCTCGGACCGATCTTCGAGAAGTTCAAGAAGCCCTGGCCCAGGATAAAGGAGATTCAGAACATAAAGCGCGAGGTGAACATCACTTCTATCATTGACATCTCCGACGGACTGGGGATCGACCTGTACAGGCTGGCGAGGCTCAACGGGTTTTCCATCGTCATCGATGAGAGCAGGCTTCCCGTTCATCCCTCGGTGGTGCCGCTCCTCGAGATCGGCGGAATTTCGACCTGGGAACTCATTTCCGAAAGCGGGGAGGAATACGAGCTCCTCTTCACGGTGCCGGAGGAAGACGTGAAGAAGCTGGAGAACCTCCAATGTGAGCTGACGCCCATTGGTCGGGTGGTGCCCGGATTCAGGCCCCGCGTCGTTTTAAAGAAGAAGGACGGAGGGGAGGTAGATATCAGTCAACGGGGTTACGATCATAGGAGGGCTGATAAAGCTGGACCTGTTCCACGGCAATTCCCTGATCGGTCGAAAGAAGGAGGAGATTCACGGTTTCCTGAGGACCGTAGAGATCGAGAAGACCGAGGGGGTCCACCACGGGAAGCCCCATGAGGAGTTCCTTGACCTTCTGAAGCTTGATCTTCTTGAACAGGGCCCTGATCTCCACTCCGAGCTGTCCTACCTTCACCAGGTCTTCCAGGATCTTTCTGTCCTTTTCCGATAGGATTATGTCGGCGGAGAAGTTGTAGAGGGAATTTCCCTTTTCCTTGAAGTAGAGCTCGACCTCCTCGACCAGCTCGGGAAGCTGACGGGGATCCATGGAGAAGCCCGAAGCCAGCTTGTGGCCACCGTAATCGATGAAGATATCGCTCAGGTGATCCAGCAGATCGAGGGAGTTAAAACCATAGGGCGCCCTGACCTCTGCGGCCACCTGGCCATTATCCTTGCGGCCGAGCACTATGGTGGGGACGTTGTATTTGTCTTTTAGCCGCGATGAGAGAAATCCGAGAAAACGGGGCTTTACCTCTCCCATATCGAGCAAAATGTAGTTTCTCACGATTTTTATGCGGGACTGCGCTTCTTTCAGGAGCCTTTCCGATTCCGCCGTCCAGTACTCTATTTCCTTCAGGATTTCCTTGAGGGGGATCTCGGCATCGGCCTCGTCGGAGGCTTTATAGAGCTCGACTCCCAGATTTCTCCTGCCAGTCGTTTTTCCGGCCGACGCTAAGGAGATAACTATCTCGGGAGTGGGGTCCTCGCCCTTGAGGTTTTTATAGGCCTTTACCAGTGGGTGACGGTACCAGGAGAGGACTTTTTCACCCTCGAGGAGAAATATCCTGTTCTCCGAAAAAAGGGGCACTCTGTCGGCGATTGTGCCAACATAGGCGTAGAAAAATAGCTCAGGAAGTTCTTTTCTTATCCGGTATAGATCCCAGCCCGACTTGTATCTCAGGATTCCCCAGGCCATTTTGAAGGCCACGCCGACCCCTGCCAGGTAGGGGAAGGACCCTCCGCCCATCTTGGGATTGACGAAGGGAGTCGGGGGCAATTCCTTCGGAAGCTCATGATGGTCGGTCACCACCACATCCACGCCCTTAGAAAGGGCGTATTCCGCCTCCTTGCCAGAACCTCCTCCGCAATCGACGGTCACTATGAGTTTGACGCCCTCCTCGATGGCCATGTCGATGCCCTGTTTCGAGAGGCCGTGACCGTCGCTGGATTTGGCGGGGATGAAGTAATCCACGAGGCCTCCCAGCTTTTCTATCGCTTTCATGAGGGCACAGGTGGAGGTTATGCCGTCGGCATCCTCGTGCCCCCAGATCAGGATCTTTTCTTCCTTTCCAACAGCTTTGAGTATTTTTTCCAGGGCAGCCTTGAAGTCGGGGAGCGTCTCGGGAGGAAGGAGATTTTCGAGAACGGGATTGAAAGTAGCCCTGGCGAGATCTAAGTTAATAACGCCTTTATCCACCAGGATCCTGGCGATTTTCAGGTCTATGTCGTAAGTTTTGGAGATTTGCTCCGCGATTTTGTCGTTCATGGAGCTATTAGTTTAAGCTTTTTCATGCCCCGGAGTCAAGAAATCCAAAGAGCTTCAGCTTATTCAGGGCTTCTTCGGGGGCTATGGAGGAGAGGCATATGAGATCACCCCTTTTGCAGGGTTTCTCGCCGTGAATGCTGCAGGGTCTGCATTTTACATCTTTTTCCATCACGATGACCTTTTCTCCGGGAGGCCTGAATCCAAAGGCGGGCAGTGTCGGGCCGAAGAAGACCATGATGGGCTTTCCCAGGGCCGATGCGATATGTGCAGGTCCCGAGTCGTTGGCGACAACGAAGCTGGCTTCATTTACAAGGGCGAAAGTCTCCTTCAGATCGGTTTTCCCCACAAGATCGACCACATCGGTGAACCTGGAGAACATCTCGCTTGCCAGGCGGCGGTCCTCGGCCGTTCCTCCTATGACGACGTTGAACCCCGCCTCGACCCTTATGAGGCGAGCAAGCTCAGGGTAGTGGGGCCAGATTCGCGTAGGGCTTTTTGCACCAGGGAAAAGAAGGGCGTAAGGGGTTAATTCTTTGAACCTGTTCGCCGGGAAAGCGGCTTTCAGACGGGGCGGGGGAGTGGGCCTGCTGTAGCCCAGCAGCTTCCTGATGGGCCTCAGGTAGAGCTCGGTTACCGAGACTTCTTTTATCGGGACGTGAAATCGCAGGGCGAGCTGCCTGGCGAGCCAGCGTTTCTTTATCACGGCTTTTCTTGTAGCTCTGGTTTTTAACAGGAAATAGCGGGTTAGAGCTTTCCCGTGCATGTCTATGGCGAAATCGTAGCGCCTCTCCTGGAGGAACTGGACCGTTTCACGGCGATTCCCGGTGTGAAGGAGGATCTCTGCTACGCGGGGATCGCCCTCGAAGATCGGAAGGTAGGGAGGCGTCGTTAATATGTGGGTCTCGGCGCCGAGTTCCGAGAGGGCTTCCAGTGCCGAGGTCAGGAGCACCAGATCCCCGAGCGAGGAGAGCCTGATCAGGAGGACCTTTTTGCTTTTGCTCACGGTGATATTATCGACCACCGGGTTGTGGCGAACAAGTTTTTGGATGGAGTTTTTGGATGGGGTCGGGTCGTGCAACCTGCACGACCCGACCCCACAGAACTCAATGATCGCCAGATTCTTATTAAATTTGAGCATGTGCGCATAAAATTTTTTGGCTATAGAATTCGGTGAGAAAAAGGTTATCTATTTGGGCTGCAATGGATTATCTGTCAAAAAGGGGGGCACCTTAACTTATTCTCCCCCAACGGAAAGCCTGACCCTCTCTGACGCACGCCTGTGGGTCTCAAAACTTCCTGTTTTTCAATGAGTTGAATGGTGTCGGGGCGTGCAGGTTGCACGCCTCGACACCCAGAGAAAAGCTGAAAATTGACGGGGGCAGGGTCCGTTCGTCATAATATGTTATGCCAAAATTTATATTCGTCACGGGCGGTGTGGTGTCCGCCCTGGGCAAGGGAATTGCCACAGCTTCAATAGCTCTGCTGATGAAGAGGAGGGGCTTCTCCGTTAGCCCCCTCAAGTTTGACCCTTACCTGAACGTCGATCCCGGAACGATGAATCCCTTTCAGCACGGGGAGGTTTTCGTCACTGATGACGGAGCCGAGACCGACCTTGATCTCGGCCACTACGAGAGGTTTCTCGATGAGAACCTCACGAGTGACAACAATGTTACCGCGGGCCAGATCTATTATTCGCTCATCGAAAAGGAGAGAAGGGGAGATTTCCTCGGAGGAACGGTCCAGGTCGTCCCTCATCTCACCGACGAGATCAAGTCCAGGGTGAGGAAGCTGGCCCTGCAGGAGGCTCAGCTGGTGATCACCGAAATAGGGGGAACGGTGGGCGATATAGAGAGCCTTCCCTTTCTCGAGGCGATAAGGCAGATCTGGCTTGAAGAAAAGGGGCAGGTTGCCTTCGTCCATATGACCCTTGTCCCTTACATTAAAACGGCCGGCGAGCTGAAGACGAAGCCCACTCAGCACAGCGTCCAGAAGTTGAGGGAAATCGGGATACAGCCGGACATGATCCTGTGCAGGTCCGACAGGAAACTCTCGAAGGAAACGAGGGACAAGATAGCCCTCTTCTCCAACCTCCCGGAGGAATCGGTTATAGAGGCTCTGGACGTGGATGTGATTTACGAGATCCCCCTCATATTCAGGAGAGAAGGAGTTGACGACCTGATACTCGCCAAACTGGGTGTGGTTGCCCCGCCTCCCGATCTCTCCGATTGGGAAGAACTGGTGAAAGTGCTGAAATCGCTAGACGAGGAAGTGGAGATCGCCCTTTGCGGCAAGTACGTTCACCTGAGGGATTCCTATAAGAGCATCCTCGAGGCCTTCAACCACGCATCCTTCTCCAACAGAGTGAAGGTAAAGCTCAGATTCGTGGATTCCGAGGATGTGGAGAGAAAGGGAGCCGAGGCGCTTCTCAAGGGAATTCATGGGCTTCTCGTTCCGGGTGGTTTCGGACAGCGAGGGATCGAGGGCAAGATCGCGGCCATCCGCTATGCCCGCGAGAAGGGGATACCTTTTCTCGGGATATGCCTGGGCATGCAGGTCGCCACGATAGAATTTGCCAGGAATGTGCTCAATATGGAACGTGCCAATTCCACGGAGTTCGATCCGGAGACACCCTATCCGGTGATAACGATCCTTCCCGAGAAGAGAGGGGTGCTTTATTACGGCGGTACCCTCAGGAAGGGAGCCTATCCGGCCAGGATAAGAGAGGGCACTCTCGCCCACAGAATTTATGGGACCGTGGAGATAAGCGAGAGGCACAGGCACAGATACGAGTTCAATCCGGAGTACTTAGAGGTTTTCGAGGAGAAAGGAATGGTCGCCTCGGGGCTTTCTCCCGACGGTTACCTCGCGGAGATAATGGAGCTCCGCGATCATCCCTTTTTCATCGGTGTCCAGTTTCATCCCGAGTTCAAATCCAGACCGATGAGGGTGCACCCCCTCTTTCACGCCTTTGTAGCTGCCGCCCGTGAGTTCAAGAATTCGAGCTGAAAGCTTTCGAGGGCCAGCTTTTCAGGACGAACTTCCTGTGGTATAATCAGCCCATGGTGATTTTTGTGTACTTCCTCGTCTTCGGGGCAGCCATCGGCACGGGCATGGTGAAGCCCCTTCTCCCTCTCTATCTGAGGGGCCTCGGAGCCTCTGCCTTCGAGGTAGGACTCCTCGTTTCGGGCTTCATGCTGGCGAGAAGCATATCTTCCCTGCTCATCGGCGCGCTTTCCGACAGGATAGGCAGAACGCCCTTCATAGTGATGGGACTCCTCGGACTTTCCCTGTCCACATTTGCCCTTGTTTTGATTCCAAACCCCCACCTTGTGGTTCTGGTAAGGACACTCCAGGGATTCTTTGCCGGTGCTGTCTGGCCACAACTTCAGATACTGGTTGGAGAGGCTTCGAAGCGGAGCTTTCGGTCCAGGGCCATCGGGATCTATTTCATAATAGGAAGCCTCGGAATGGGAATAGGCAGCGGCCTCGCTTCACTGGTTCTGTCCCTGGTCACCAGGTATCGCTCCATTCCCGAACAGGACGCGGTGAAATGGGTTTTCGTGATCGCCGCCTTTGTAGTTCTCCTTTCAATGGCGTTTATTAGGGAGGGGAAGGGCGAGAGAGTCAAAGAGAAATCCACGGAGGGCGCTTTTCGCCTCGGAGCCTGGATCTATGTTTTCGGATTTTTCATGGGCTTTATTCTGGGGCTTTATAACTCCATTTTCCTCCTGCATCTCAAGGAGTTCTTCGGTTTCAATATGAGAGGGGTCGCACTTCTTATGTTCCTCTTCGGACTGGGAGGCATTACCTTCACCTACTTGCTCTCACACATGGCCGATAAACTCGACGGGATGTGGGTATTGAGGGGAATAGTGGCTGTGGCCGCTTTCTCCTCCCTCTTTCTTCCTTTGACCCGATCCCTGACCGTGAGCCTGATCCTCGCATTTTTCATCCTCTGTGCCATGAGGGGGTTCCTCCCCGTTTCCCGTTCCATCGTGATCTCGTCCGGCGGCAAGAAAGGGACGAAGGTGGGCGCGCTGAATTCCGTGTCCAACCTGGGATCGGTTGTATCGCCCCTCATCGGCGGTTATGCTTACGACAGGCTCAGGATTTTCGGCTCGAGGATAAGCATATTCTTGCTCCTGGGGGTTTTGATTCTGGTCATTCTCACTGTCGAGGTTGTCGGGAGCCTGTCACGGAGGTAAACTACCGAGACCCTGTGGCGGCCAGCTTGTTGTAAAGACGGTTTCCTTGCTTTATCTTTATTGGCTGATTTCAGGAAATTTTTAAATTGACCAAATTGACAAGAGGGAAAGGTGAGGTCATGGAAAAGAGAATAGCGATCAGAAAGGAGACAAAAAATCCCTGGGAGAGAAGGACGCCTCTTGTTCCCGAGGACGTTAAGGAACTGATTCAGAGGCACTCGATCGAGGTCCTGGTGGAGCCGTCGGAGCTCAGGATATACCCCGACGAGGAATACAGAAAAGCCGGAGCCATCATAACAGAGGAGCTCTGTCCGGCACCCTTCGTTTTCGGAGTCAAGGAGATTCCGCCTTCCTACCTCGAGCCGGGCAAGATATATGTCTTCTTTTCGCACACCATAAAGGGTCAACCCTATAACATGCCCATGTTGAGAAAGTTGATGGACCTCGGCTGCACACTGATAGATTACGAGCGGATAACCGACTATAAGGGAAGGAGACTCATATTTTTCGGCCGGTTCGCCGGCCTGGCCGGCATGATCGACACCCTCTGGCTGCTCGGCGAGAAACTCTCCTTGCGAGGATATGACACGCCCTTCAAACACCTCCTTCAGACCCTCAATTATAGGGATCTCGAGGAGGCAAAAGAGGCCGTCAGGAAGGTAGGGAAGGAGATAGCAGAAAAGGGGCTGCCCGAAGAGCTTTCGCCCTTCACAATAGGAATCGCCGGCTACGGCCACGTCTCCCAGGGAGCTCAGGAGATCCTCGACCTGCTTCCCCACGAAGAGGTTGATCCGGGGGAGCTGTTTTCCCTGAAAGATCGTGCCCGAAGTGACAGGATCTACAAGGTCGTGTTTAAAGAGGAACACATGGTCGAACCGAAGGATCCCGGTCAGAAATTCGAGCTCTATGACTATTACGAGCATCCCGAGAAGTACAGGGGCGTTTTTGAGAGATATGTTCCCCACCTGGATGTTCTCGTGAACGCTATTTACTGGGACAGCCGCTATCCGCGGCTCGTGACGATTGATTTTGTGAAGAGGCACTTCGGCGAGCAAAGCCCCAGACTTCTGGTCGTTGGCGACATAAGCTGCGATGTGGGAGGAGCTGTGGAGTTCACGCTCAAATGCACCGACCCCGGCAATCCAGCCTTTACCTATTTCCCCGGAGATGGCAGGCTTGAAGACGGAGTGAAGGCCGAC
>DRBW01000199.1 GCA_011042705.1 Caldifarciminota bacterium | reverse complement strand
CTCGTCCCACGTCTCATAGATGGGGATTTTTTCTCCCTCGGGGTTATCGGTCCAGAGCGTCTTGCCTTTCCTGTGGATGTTATGTGAAATCAGGGTCGAAGCGGCCTGCAGGATCTTTCTCGTCGAACGGTAGTTTTTCTCGAGCCTTATCACGGTAGCGCCGGGGAAATCCCGCTCGAATTCGAGGATGTTCCTTATGTCCGCGCCGCGGAAGGCATAGATGGACTGATCGTCATCTCCCACTACAAAAAGATTCCGGTGATGTGATGCCAGGTGTCTCAGAAGCATGTACTGGATCCTGTTGGTATCCTGATACTCGTCCACGTGAATGTACTTGAAGCGCTCGGCATAGAAATCCCTTACCTCTCTGTGGGACTCGAAGAGCTCCAGGACCTTCAGCAGGAGGTCGTCGAAATCCATGGCATCACACCTTTTTAGCTCCTGCTGATATCTTTCGTATATGCGCAGGATCCGTTCGTCCAGTTCCTGGCTCAGGCCAGTTTTCATCCTGCTTATGCGGTTGACGAGAGAACCCGGTCTCTCAGCGAGGTCCCTGAAGTCACGGGCTATTTGCTTGACGAGGCTCTCCTGATCTCCCCGGTCGTAGATCACGAAATTTCTCGAATAGCCGATTTTGTCGGCATGTTTTCTCAGAATTCTGACGCAGATCGAGTGAAAGGTCCCCATCCAGAGATCTCTGGGCTCTTCGGAGAGGAGACTTATGATTCTTTCTTTCATCTCGTTCGCGGCCTTGTTGGTGAAGGTGACCGCCAGTATTCTCGCCGGGAAGACCCCCTTAACTCCGATGAGATATGCTATCCTGTGGGTGAGCACCCTCGTTTTCCCTGAGCCGGCCCCGGCAATAACGAGCACGGGCCCCTCGGTGGTCGTCACGGCTTTTCTCTGTTCATCGTTGAGCCCTGAGAGAATCCTCTCTTCGGAGATCCTGAAAGGCAGGCCGTTCATTTCGATCAGTACTCCCACATCAGGGTATCTGCCATTTTCAGATATTCCTCGGGGATTTCCTTCCTGTTGTTGACGACCTCTTCGAGCGAAACTAAGTTATAGTTATCGCACTGTTTGGCCACCATCACCCCTGACTTTCCCGACAGGAAGGTATGGACAGCTCTGTAGCCGAACCTGCTGGCTATTATCCTGTCGTAAAAGGTGGGCGAGCCTCCCCTCTGAAGATGGCCCAGAACCGTTACCCTGAGCTCGTAATCGACGCCGAGCTCGTTGAGTGTTTTCAGGACGTGGAACCCCCTGGCGGCACCCTCCGATACGATAACTATAGAATTTGTGAGGCCCTCTCTGTAGCGCTTATTCAGCCTTTTGGCAAGGGCCCTGTAATCGAATTCTTTCTCGGGAATGATCGCCGCCTCGGCGCCCGTCGCTATGGCAGACAGAAGCGCGAGATAGCCCGAATTGTGGCCCATCACCTCTATTATAAAAGCCCTTCCGTGAGAGGAGGCGGTGTCTTTGATCGTGTCCACAGCCCTGACTATCGTGTTGAGTGCTGTGTCGACGCCTATGGAATCGTCGGTGCCGTAAATGTCGTTGTCGATGCTCGCGGGAATGCCTATGACCGGCACTCCTTTCCTCGATAGGGCATAGGCTCCGTGCATTGAGCCTTCCCCTCCTATTATTATCAGGGATTCCAGCTCCAGATCTTCTATCACGTCCACTGCCTGGTTCTGAACCTCTTCCCTTTCGAACTCCCTGAACCTCGCTGTCTGAAGAAAAGTCCCGCCTTTCTGCAGGATTCCGCCGACGTCCTCGAAGTCCAGTTCGCGGAAAATGCCGTTCACGAGCCCTCGGTAGCCCATCTGGAAGCCGAAGATCTTGAGCCCTTCCTCGAGGGCCGTCCTCACAACAGCCCTCACGGCGGCGTTCATGCCGGGCGAATCCCCTCCAGATGTCAAAACTCCTATTTTTCTTACCCTTCTCGGCATGGGAAAATTATAATTCCTTTACCCCCTCTTAACAAGAAACGGACTTAAATTCGCCGCCCGCCCCGGATCGAGCCCCGGCCCGAGACAGGCAGAGTTATCATTTTCTCTCGATCTTTTTCACGGTGTAGCCCGACGAGAGAATCGCTTCCTTTACCTTTTTCTCATCCACATCTCCTTCGATACCGACGATCTTCCTGTCCAGATCCACTCTCACTTCCCGGACGCCCTCAACCTCAGAGAGCGCCTTCTTTATGGTCATAACACAATGCTGACAGCTCATATCGGGGACTTCGACGAGAAATCCCATATCTACTTCCTCCCTTTCGGGTTTTTTCAAAAGAGCCTTGAACAGAATAATGGCCAGGAGAGCTGAAGAACTGATCTGCAGCCAGAGAGGCAGATTCCTTCCCGCCCCGGTGATCAGAGAGGGGTCCCCGCCGAGGAACCTGTAAAGGAGGTCGAAAACGAGGCCAGCGCCCAGAGCCATCAATATGATCGAAACGAGATATGTGACGAGAGACTTCTTACCCAGCATCTTCCCGACCACAGTGATGGTGACGGTGTTGGTCGCCGGTCCCGCTATCAGAAAGGCGAGAGCAGCCCCGGGGTTCAGCCCCTTCGCTATGAGGGCAGCTGCGATGGGAATGGATCCCGTGGCGCAGACGTAGAGCGGGACGGCCACTACGATCATCAACGGAAAAGAGATCAAGGGATTTCCGAGATATCGGGCGAAGAGATTCTGGGGAATCACGGCAGAAAGGAAACCCCCGGCAAGTACCCCTACGATAACCCACTTGCCTATATCCCCCGGGAGCTCTATGAAAGCGTATTCAGCCATCTCCTTTATACTACGGGCAACAGAAGTCTGACCATTGGGCCTTTTCGGGGCGGGTGCTTCGGCTTCGTGGCCGGCGGTTAAGAGAGTTATTCCTCCAAGGCTTATGCCCATGAGCAAAGCCGCGATCGGCCTGAAAACGGCGAAGAGAGGGCCCATGAGGGAATAGGTGGCGAGTATTGAATCAACGCCAGTGGTGGGTGTGGAGACAAGAAAGGACAGGACTGATGCCCTTGATGCCCCTTCTTTTCTCAGCGAGGCGGCCACCGGTATTACCCCGCAGGAACAAAGAGGAAGCGGGACACCAAAAAGCGCTGCTTTTATTACCGGCATCATTCCCTTCCCGCCTAGGTGCTTTACCACGGTATCCCCGGGAAGCAGGACGTGCAGTATCCCGGCCACAAGGAAGCCCAGCAGAAGATAGGGCGCAAGAGAATTAAAAAGCGCCAGGCTCTCCCGAAAGAAATCGGTCAAAAAACTTGCCAGAACGTTTAATTCCATCGCTCCTCCCTGAAATTGAACTCAAAACACAGCTGTTATGAGTCCAATTGTAATGGGGGAAGGATGGCCTGTAAACACCCCCTCTATTTCACTATGCCCTTTTCCTTCAGGCTCGAATAGCTGCCCAGGCCCACGATTATGTGGTCGAGGAGGTCTATGTTCATTATCTTACTGGCTTTTACGAGGTTCTGGGTGGCCTCTATGTCTTCCTTCGAGGGCGAGGGATCCCCGGAGGGATGGTTATGTGCCAGTATTATACCGACAGCCCCGACTTCAACGGCGGGCCTGAATACTTCCCTGGGATGTATGAGGCTGGACGTCAATGTGCCTATCGCTATGATCTCGTCCCTGATCACTCTGTTTCTCGCGTCGAGATAAAGCCCCCTCAGGTGTTCTTTTTTGAGGAAACTCATGTTCTTCAGGTACTCGTAGGCCTCGCCGGGAGATCTTATGAAGACCCATTTGTCTCTCGAATAAAACCTCCTGCCGAGTTCGAAGACGGCGAGAATTTTTATGGCGTTGGTCTCCGACAGGCCGAAGACATCCATGATCTCCTCCAGATCGGCGTTGTCGAGAACGGCCAGACATCTATGGTGTTCTATGATGCGTTGAGATAGCTCTGAGACATCTTCCTTTCTGCTTTTCCCCAGGATCAGGGAGAGGAGCTCGTGGTTTTTGAGGCCGTAAATCCCCTTCTCTCTTATAAGGCGCCGTGGATCTCTGGAAGAGGCGGACCGATAAGGATCTTTCATGAAAACCCCTCCTCATGTTTGAAGGGCTTTCCCCCATCCAACTCAAGCGGCCCCAGGGGGATTCGAACCCCCGCCGCCGCCTTGAAAGAGCGGTGTCCTAGCCATTAGACGATGGGGCCAGAAGCGGCTATTAATTTAACTCAAACAGGGTTCCATGTCAAGGGGAGTCCTGAGACAAAAGGAAGATTCTTCTCTGTCTCTCAACGGATTGCAGGGATGAGTCATTTGACATCGGATGCAGATCGGTGCTATACTTTGGAACGTGGAAAGAAGCCACATGGGGAACAAAAACAAAGTCATTCTCTTTCTACTGGCTGCTACCCTCTGGGGCGTCACAGAGCTCTTCGTGGGAATGATCAGATTCCACGCCAGATCTGTAGTTTTGTCTACTGCAGGGCTCCTGCTCCTGTTTTCGATAAGAAGTCTCGGATTCCGTTTCCCTTTCTATCTGGTCGCATCTTTAATCGCTGTTGCCTATAAGTCTATAGGAGGTGGTTTTTTTCCATGCGAATTCGGAGCCGTTTTCTCCCTGGGACTTGGGGCCGAGATCGGCTTCGGGTTGATGGGAAAGAGGAAGATAGAAGGGCTTGCCCTCTCATCGATAGCGGGGGTTACTCTCTCAGTTATCGCCATCTCTTTCCTGAAACCCTCTCACTGGAACCTGAGCAGCTCACTGTACTACCTTCTCTTCAGAGGAGGGCCCATTCTCATTCTCACGTTCCTGATGGGTGTTTTCTTCGAGAGGGGGATAAGATTGCCCGAGAGGGCACCGGTTCTCGCCTTATATGGCTCCTATCTCTTGATTCCCCTTCTCTGGGGTGTCACCGTTCTCCGTTATCTCACCAGGTGAGCTTCTCGCGAGGGCGAGGTAGAACCCCGCGACCATCATCAGCAACCCTGCTATGTAAATAGCCCAGGGAAAGCCTCCAGGCTCTTCGGGTATCTTTTCGCTGCCCCCTTGAGCGATCCCGATGTAAATGAAACTCAGAAAATCCAGAAAGCCGCCCGCTAAGGCGAGAAAAAGGTACCTGAAGTCTATGGGCGGATCGCGCAACATGACATAAAGGGAAGATGCCGAGAAAAAAAGGGCAATGAAAACCGGGGCTATGAAGGGAGCTATCCACGGCAAGGGAATGAGGAAGAGAAGGTCGTATTCGCCCCAGTATAGCGGCCAGCCTACCAGGATTTTAAGCCATATGTAGTAGAAAATGTCCCATAGCCCGAAGGTGTAGAAAAAAGCCGCAGCCCTGCCCTTCAAGGATCGGAATGAGATAAAGCCGACGGAAAGGAGCATCAAAAGGGTCGATGCCTCCCTACCCATCTCTATCAAAAGAAGCTGCCCCTTGAAAGGCCGGAGGGGAAAAAGGGGCACTTTACCTCCCCCGTAGAGGATTTCTCTCAGATAGATCACCACGGAGGCCTCCACATAGGCCATGGAAACTGCGAAAAGAGATAACAGCAGGACCTTATGTATGGGTTTCAAACCCTTATCCCGGCATCCTCCTTCCATCGGAGAAATAGATAACCTTTCCCCTCATTCCTGTCAATGCTTGACCTTCTGAAGAGGACTGCTTTATTTTTTAATCTCAAGATAGGGGGTAGAAATGACCATTTTGGCATCGAACAAGGGGAAAAACCTTCTGGCGAGCCTGCTCGCCCACGCCGTGAAAAACGACCTCCTGAACCCTCTTATATTGAACGCCATAAAAAGGCGCTTTGATAAAGAAGAGAACGTCGCCTATCTGCGGCCCTCTCAGCCACCAGGTTGCGTGCGAGACCGCTTCGCCCTCGGAAGGTCCCTCATAAATTCACTGAACAGGGCACTGATCGATCCCCGAACACCAGCCAGCGTGAGGAAAGCCCTGTTTCTTTTTCTCTTCGAAACTCTCCTTCCGAACGCCAGGGTGAGAAAGGCACGTGAGGAATTCAAGATGAAATACGGCGCGGACCTTCCCGGATTCCTTGTCATCTCTCCCGGCAAGGCCTGTAACCTGAATTGCAAGGGATGTTATGCGGCTTCGGGACCCTCGAGGGAGAAATTGAGATGGGAGGTTTTCGATTGGCTTGTAACTGAGATGGAAAATCGGTGGGGATCGAGGTTCGTGGTGATAAGCGGTGGGGAGCCTTTTTTATATAGGTCCGAGGGTAAGGGAATCCTGGAGATGGCACAGAAGCATCGCGGTTCCTACTTTATGGTATATACAAACGGGACTTTGATCGACGAGAAAATGGCACGAAAACTCGCCGAACTGGGGAACTTGACCCCTGCCATCTCGGTCGAAGGATTTGAGGAGACCACCGACGACAGGAGAGGCAAAGGCGTGTACGCCAGGATAATCGGAGCCATGCGTAACCTCAAGGACGCCGGCGTACCCTTCGGAATCTCGGTTACAGCCACCCGTCAGAATCTGCATGAAATCGCTTCAAAAGAATTCGCCGATTTTTATTTCGGTGAGATGGGAGCTACCTACGGATGGATCTTCCAGTATATGCCCATAGGCAGAGCCTATACCCTCGACTATATGCTCAAGGCCGAGGAGAGGCTTTATCTGTGGAGGAAGACCTGGGAGATGATCCTCGAGAAGGGCATTTTCATCTCCGATTTCTGGAACCACGGACCGGCCGTGCTGGGCTGCATCGCGGCCGGAAGAGGCGGTGGCTATTTGTACGTGAACTGGAACGGTGACGTCACGCCCTGCGTTTTCGTCCCCTATTCTCCCGTTAACGTGAATGAGATTTACGACAGGGGTGGTACCATAAATGACATCTGGGACCAGCCTTTCTTCGCCGAGATAAGAAACTGGCAGAGAAACTATGGCTACGACAAGCCGGCGGAAGAGGTTGGCAACTGGCTCGCCCCCTGCCTGATAAGGGACCACCACCTGGAATTCAGGGATTTTTTAAGGAAACATTCACCGAAGCCCATAGATGAGAGCGCCGAAAAGGCACTTCATGACGATGAGTATGTGCGCGGAATGGCGGAGTTCGACAGGGTATATGAGGCTCTGAGCAGCGAGATATGGGACAAATACTACAGAAAACCCGCGCCCTTTGAACTCATCTTCGAAGAGTTCAGAGAAGAAATCCGGGCGCGGGCAAAGTGATCAATCTGCCGGCGAATAGTAACAGCGCCTGGGTGGAACCACGCGGCCTTCCTTTTTGAGCAGATTGAGTGCCTTTGTTATTTCTTTCTTATCGAGGCCTGTCGATTTCGCGATTCCCCCGGATTTAAGGGGTCTTCCCGCCTTCCTCGTTGTCAGCCATGGGACTGCCTCTTCAGAATTTCTTGAATTTATCGCTCCCCAGGCCACATACCGGGCACTTCCCGGGCGGTTTCCCCACGTGGGTGTAGCCGCAGACCGGGCAGATGTACACTTCGGAGATGTCGATGTCCTTGCCCTCGAGAACCTCCTCCCTCGCCTTTTTATATAGTTCGGCGTGGATCTTCTCGGCCTCGAGAGCGTAATAGAAAGAGCGCTTTGCCCCGCTCTCTCCCTGAAGCTCGGCGATGGCATCGTATGCGGGGTACATCTCCTCTACTTCGAAGGTCTCGCCCTCTATACAGGTCATGAGGTTGTCGGCCGTTTTCCCGATTATTCCGAGATTCCTCGCATGGTTTGAAGCATGGACCTGCTCAGCGTAGGCTATCGCTTTGAGGAGCCTCGCCACGTTTTTGAAACCCTCCTTTTGCGCGATCTCGCTGAAGACCAGGTACTTCATGTGAGCCATCGATTCTCCGGCGAAAGCCTCATTGAGGGATTTTTCCGTCATTTTTTTCATGTTGGCTGTCTCCTTCAAAAGAACCACCCCCACCTGCTCGATGGGGGAGGGGTTATTCTACTTTGAGTTCCTTTGAGTTCTCCCAGAGGCCGTGGATATTGCAGTAAGATGCAGCCAGGATCGTGCCTGATTTTTCCGTCTTGAAGGTGACTGTTACTTCGGGCACGGTGTAGATGGAGCTCGTATCGGGTCCCTGAGCCGAGGCTCCGTGAGCAGTGAACTCAAATCTCCCTATTTCGTAGGGAAACTTTTCCCCATCGGGAAGAAAATAAACCTCAATCCAGCTGATATGGTGAGCCGTCGTGTTGGGATGGGGAATCTCCCTGCCGACGCTCACTGTTATTTTTACCGGCTCCCCCTTTTTGACTTTGTCGGGGGCTTCTATAACAGGTGAGTGTTTTTCCTGTTTCCAGTCACCCGTCTGAAAGAGTTTGTGCAGGTTTTTCATGTTTCGCCTCCTTTTGTTTTAAGGTGGGCGACCCGAAAGGGTCGCCCACCTTAAAGACCTTACAGTTTCCTATGGCAGAGCCACCAGTCGAAGCAGGTGTACTGTTTCATTCTCTCCTTCGCCGTTTTCTCATCGGTGGCTGGAGGAATTATCACCTCATCGCCGATGAGCTCATTGCTGGGCCAGTTGGCAGGGATGGCTACGCCCTCCTTGTCGGAGATCTGGAGGCCCTTGACCATCCTCAGGATCTCGTCCATGTTCCTTCCGAGCTCCTGAGGATAATACAGAATAGCCCTTATCGTGGCCTTGGGGTCAACGATGAACACGGCTCTGACCGTGTTGGTGCCTTTCCCGGGGTGTATCAGCCCGAGGATACCCGATACCCTCCCCGTATCGTCGGCGATGACGGGGAATTTTATCTCGGTGTTCAGG
>DRBW01000238.1 GCA_011042705.1 Caldifarciminota bacterium | reverse complement strand
TCCGTAGGGTTTCCTGCGGGTTATCCGGTAGGGCAGGAGCCCAACACCTGGGGATTGTTACCATGGACGAACCATGGTACCCCGAGGTACTCCGGACTTTCCCGCATATAGCCAGGTTTTTTTACGTAACTACAACGGTCCAGGTTATAGTTACGGCCGCCGTTTACCGGGGCTTCGGTTCGGGGCTTGCACCCCTCCCCTTAACCTTCCGGCACCGGGCAGGTGTCAGACCCCATACATCCTCTTTTTCGAGTTTGCGGAGTCCTGTGTTTTTAGTAAACAGTCGCCAGGCCCTGGCCGCTGCGACCCCTTTCCGCTACTGACCGCGAGGGCTTTCACGTACTCGGGGCACCCCTTCTCCCGAAGTTACGGGGCCAAGTTGCCGAGTTCCTTAACGGGGGATCACTCGCGCGCCTGAGCATTCTCGGCCCGCCTACCTGTGTCGGTTTCCGGTACGGTCACCCTGGCTTCAACGTCCACGAGGTTATTTCTTGGCAGCATGGTCCGAGCCAGTTCCCCCGAGTTATTCGGGGTCCCCATCACCTCTCAGGGTTGTCCCGACGAATCGAGACACCCCTCCGGATTTGCCTGGAGGGGCCCCCTACAGGCTTAGACCGGGACGTCCATCACCCGGATGGCCCTTCCCTACTGCGTCACCCCTTGGACTCCACCAGGGTGGCTCCCGAATATTAACGGGATTCCCATCCCCTACGCCTTTCGGCCTCGGGTTAGGGGCCGGCTAACCCTGGGCGGACGAACCTTCCCCAGGAAACCTTAGGCTTTCGGCGAGGAGGATTCTCACCTCCTTTATCGCTACTAATGCCTGGATTCTCACTTCCTGCCAGTCAACCCCGACTCGCGTCGAGGCTTCATCCCGACAGGAACGCTCCCCTACCGAGAACAGGAAATCCGGCAGCCTTCAAACACCGAGGAGCAGAGCTCAACCCGGCGTTCGAAGACCGGAAACCCGGACGTCCTGTCCTCCCGTGGCTTCGGTGGCAGGCTTAAGCCCCGGTACATTTTCGGCGCGGGGTCACTCGGCTGGTGAGCTATTACGCACTCTTTAAATGATGGCTGCTTCTAAGCCAACATCCCAGCTGTCTTAGCAACCCCACCTCCTTTCACACTTAGCCTGCACTTCGGGACCTTAGCCGACGGTCTGGGTTGTTCCCCTCTCGGCCATGGAGCTTATCCCCCACGGCCTGACTCCCGGGAAGCATGTGACGGCATTCGGAGTTTGGTTGGGTTCGGAGGGACTATGCCCCCCTAGCCCATCCAGTGCTCTACCTCCGCCACACTCATTCCCGAGGCTAGCCCTAGAGCTATTTCGGGGAGAACCAGCTATCTCCGGGTTCGGTTAGCTTTTCACTCCTACCCACAGCTCATCCGAGGACTTTTCAACGTCCACCGGTTCGGGCCTCCACTGGGTGTTACCCCAGCTTCACCCTGGCCATGGGTAGCTCACCCGGCTTCGGGTCTACCGCAAGCGACTAAACGCCCTATTCGGACTCGCTTTCGCTACGGCTTCCCCCCGGAAGGGGTTAACCTCGCCGCTTACGGTAACTCCCAGGCTCATTCTGCAAAAGGCACGCCGTCAAGCCTGTGGGAGCCTCATGTGAGCCAGAGGCTCGAGGATCATCCCACAGGACTCTCCGACTGATTGTAGGCGTCTGGTTTCAGGTTCTATTTCACTCCCCACACTGGGGTGCTTTTCACCTTTCCCTCACGGTACTCTGTGCACTATCGGTCGTAGGGTAGTATTTAGCCTTAGGTGGTGGTCCACCCAGATTCCCTCAGGGTTCCACGTGCCCCGAGGTACTCGGGAGCGTGTCCCCGGGAGACTTCACGCCTTTCGCCTACGGGGCTGTCACCCTCTATGGCGTGGCTTCCCAGCCACTTCGGCTAGGCGGAAGTTTTGTAACTCCCTGAGAAGTCCGTGGCCTTCTCCAGACACGTCCCTCTACCCCGGCTGAGCAACGCCCACGGGCTTCGACACCCAGCCGGTTTAGGCTGTTCTCCTTTCGCTCGCCGCTACTCAGAGAATCGCGGTTGCTTTCTTTTCCTCCGGGTACTGAGATGTTTCAGTTCCCCGGGTTCGCCTCACAGGAGTACTTGGTATTTCCTCCTGTGATGACCTCGGTTTGCCGAGGCCGGGTTTCCCCATTCGGGAATCCCGGGATCAAAGGCTGCTTGCGCCTCCCCCGGGCTTATCGCAGCTAGCCACGCCCTTCATCGCCTCCCTACGCCAAGGCATCCACCAGACGCCCTTAGTAGCTTAACCACCTACTCAACCAATCCACTTTATTTTCAATAAACCTGTCCTCAAGGCGGGATATATAATAAGCACCTCCCCCCTTTTTGTCAAGTTTTTCGTGGGTGAATTTCGGTGGAAAACAAAAAAACAATTAACCCCTTGATATCAATGAGGTTCTCTGCCCTCCTCGAGATAGTCGCTGTCCCCTGTAATCACTTTCAGCTTTTTTCGAAGGAGCTCGAGTTCCCTGCGTGTCTTATCGAGTTCCTCCCGGAGCTCGTCGATCTCTTCCTTAGAGGGAATTCCCAGTTCTACAAGGGCCTCCCTGAGCACCCTTTCGATAAGGTTCTTGAGCTGAGGGTCTGTTTCCTCCCCACCTTCCAGAACACGTATCAACCTCTCCCCTTCTCCCTTTGAGATATACCCTCTCTGCACCATCTTGGAGAGAAACTCGCGGGTTTTATAGCCAAAAAACCCGAACATGCCCCATCCCGCCGAAAAACCGCTCCTGAAAAAATCGGCCACGCCTTTCTTGCTGCCGAATATTTCTTTAAGGAAAATGGGCATATGGAAAAAGCCCCTTCTGCCCTGTTCCCTGAGCACTGCCCTCGCGAGAGTCATCTCCGTAATGTCCCTTCCGGTCTTCCTGTCGAGTACTTTGATCTCCTCTCCCTTTTCCACGAGGGATCGCAGGTCTGCCAGCGTTACGACTTTTTTCTCGGTGACGTCGTAAAGTCGGCGATTCGAGTATTTGTGAATTATGTGCTTCATCGCCTTTATTATCGCCCATTGCACTCCGGGGCGCAACACATTCGAACTTCGACAAAAGTGTTTGAAAGGTGAAGATGAATTTCTTTATCATAACGACATGGAAAAGAAAAAGCTTCCGAGAAACGTCGTGGTATTTGGCTTTGTTAGTTTCTTTACCGATATCTCGTCGGAAATGATCTATCCCCTGATCCCCCTGTTCCTCACATCGGTGCTGGGCGTTGGGGCATCGTTCCTCGGACTAATCGAGGGCATAGCGGAGGCCACTGCCAGCATCCTGAAAACCTTCTCCGGTTACATCTCAGACAGGGTCAAAAGGAGAAAGCCCTTAGTCCTCCTCGGCTACGGCCTGTCCACGATATCAAAGCCCACCGTGGGGCTTGCCACCAGATGGGTTCACGTACTCATAGCCAGATTTCTCGACCGAACCGGAAAAGGCATCAGGACCTCGCCGAGAGATGCCCTCATTGCCGAAACCGTCGATAAAACATCTCGGGGAAAGGCCTTCGGATTCCATAGAGCCATGGACACGCTGGGAGCCGTCGTGGGCCCTCTCCTGGCTTACGGCCTCCTCAACATCTTCAAAGGGTACTTCCCCGAGGCTAAGAGCCTCAGGCTGGTGTTTCTCTCCGCCTTCGTGCCCGGTTTCATCGCCTTCGTGATACTTCTCCTTTTCGTAACGGAAAAAGCCAGAGAAAAAAGGGAGAGAAGGGCCTTTCTGGGCACGCTGAGGTCAATGCCCCGTCACTTTCTCGCCTTTCTCTTTGTGATGGGAATTTTTGCCCTGGGGAATTCCTCTGATACCTTCCTCATTCTGCGGTCCCAAAACATAGGCTTCAACTACACGGAGATACCGCTTCTCTACATGACCTTCAACATCATCTACGCCCTTTCCGCCATGCCTCTGGGCTCCCTTTCGGATAAAATCGGGAGGAAGGCCACAATCGGGGCTGGTTTCGCCGTCTACGGCCTCGTGTACCTGCTCTTCGCCTTATTGAGATCGCCCTCTTTCCTCTGGCTTCTCTGGGGTCTCTACGGGATATATTACGGCTTCACCGAGGGAGTGGGCAGGGCCTTCGTGGCCGACCTGGTGGACGAAAGCCGAAGGGGCACAGCATACGGGATCTACCACATGGTTATAGGCCTGCTTTTATTCCCGGCCAGCTTTATAGCCGGAATTCTCTGGGACAGGGTATCTCCGAGCGCTCCCTTTTATTTCGGGGCCTTCATGGCCTTCTTATCGGCAATCCTGTTGCTCCTCTTAACCGTGGAGAAACCGAGGGCGCAAGCTTGACAGAAAAAGGGCACTGGTTTTTAATTTTTCCTCTATGAAAGCGAACGAATCCTTCACCTCCATCGCGCCTTACTATGACCGGCTTATGTCCGACGTGAACTACGGAGCCTGGATCAAATACATCGAGGAGCTCTTTTCTTACGCAGGAACTCGGCCACACAGGATCCTGGATCTCGCCTGCGGGACCGGCACCCCCACCCTCCTTCTTGCCGATCGCGGGTACGAAGTCGTGGGCGTGGACAAATCCGAAGAAATGCTGGAGGTCGCCCGGAGCAAGCTGAAGGAGGGCGACAGGGTCAGATTTATTCGGCAGGACATAAGGGAGTTGAAGCTGGATGAGAAATTCGATGCCGCCCTGTGCCTTTTCGATTCCCTGAATAACCTGCTGAAGGAAAAAGATCTTTTCAGAGCTTTCGAGAGGACACGCATTCACCTCGAAGAAGGGGCTCCCTTCATATTCGACCTTAACACGCCCTATTGCCTGCGCTACTATTGGGGGGACAACGTCAGGGTAAAGGAAGATGACGACCTCATTTCTATCTGGAGGACCAGTTATAACAGGAAAAAGGGAACATCAAGGCTGCACATCACCCTTCTCGTTCCACTTGGAAAGGGCCTCTTCAACAGGATAGACGAGGTACACCTGGAAAAAGGTTATGAGAGGGAAGTAGTAGAGAGGCTTCTGAGGGAGGCGGGCTTTGAGAGAGTTTATGCCTTCGAACACCTTTCCTTCAGGCCCCCTTCCCCCACCACTCTCAGAATAACTTACATGGCAAAATGAGATACGTCGCCGATCTCCATATACACACGAGGTATTCGAGGGCGACTTCCAAAGACATGAATCTGGAAACCCTCGCGAAAACCGCGAAGATAAAGGGTGTAAATCTCCTGGGAACAGGAGATATAACACACCCCGAATGGAGAAAAGAACTCAGGGAGAAACTGAAACCAGCGGGCAGAGGCATCTTCCAGTACGACGGCGTTGACTTTATCCTCTCGGGCGAAGTTTCAAACATCTATAAAAAGGATGGCCGGCTCAGGAAGATCCACATCGTTCTGCTCTTCCCCGATTTCGAAAAGGCTGAAAGATTTTCCTCGAGAATGGCAGCCTTCGGGAGCCTGACAGCCGACGGGAGGCCGACCTTCGGGCTGGACGTCGAGAAGATGACGGAGATCCTCATGGAGATATCCGAGGACATAATGATAATCCCGGCTCACATCTGGACCCCCTGGTTCTCACTTTTCGGGGCCAACTCGGGCTTCGATTCGGTGGAGGAATGCTTCGGGAAATACGCCGATCGCGTGACAGCCCTCGAGACGGGGCTGTCTTCGGATCCTCCGATGAACTGGAGGCTCTCACAGCTCGACAGATATGTCCTCGTGTCAAACTCCGATGCCCATTCTCCTCACCGTATCGCCAGAGAAGCCAATGTATTCGCTCGCAAGCTCGATTACTATGAGCTCAAAGAGACGCTGGAGAAAAAGGACAGGGGAACTTTCCTTTTTACCATAGAATTTTATCCGGAGGAAGGAAAATATCACTATGATGGTCATAGAAGTTGCGACGTTCGCCTTAAGCCCCGGGAATCCATAAAGATGGGTAATATCTGCCCCGTCTGTGGCCGTCCACTCACGGTGGGCGTACTGCACCGCGTGGAGGAACTGGCCGACAGGCCCGAGGGATTCGTGCCCGAAGGCGCTATTCCATACAGGAACCTCGTCCCCCTTGAAGAAATCATCGCGGAAGCCCTCGGAACGGGCGTGGAAACAAAGTCGGTGAAGGCTGAATACGAAAAACTAACGAGAGCTTTTGAGAACGAGCTTAACGTCCTTCTGGACGTTGAACGAGTTGAACTCGAGAAAGTCACCGCTCCGAGGATAGCGGAGGGAATAATCCGCGCAAGGGAAGGAAAGCTCAAGATAGTTCCGGGTTACGACGGCGTCTACGGGATCATAAAGATCTTCGAGGAGGAACCCGAAAAACCCCAGATGAGCCTTTTTTAGCTTGAATTAAGTCCCGTAAAAAGATATACTATTGGACAAATCTTCAAGAGGAGGTAATCCATGCCTTTGAGGGAAGAATTGTTGCAATTTCTCGCCTGTCCCGTATGTCACGGCGATCTGACTTATTCCGATCGAGAAGATACTCTCATCTGCCCCCGGTGCAAGCTTAAATTTCCCGTCGAGGATGGAATCCCCATATTGCTCCTCGATGAAGCCAAGGAGGCAGAATGAACGCTCTTATACTCTCCGTTCTTCTAAGCCTGTTCCCCCAGAAAGGGGGAAGCTTTGAGGTCCTCTCAAAGGGAGAAGAAGGAATAGATGTCCTCTTTTCATTGACGGAACTGGATACATTCACTATCGAGAGCCCATCAGGCCCTTTCACAGCCCTGAGAGGTGGATATTCGGCGGCCGACGAAAGGGGAAAACCCCGTCTTCCCTATTACGTCCTTCATGTGGCACTTCCGCCCGGAGCAGTTCCGCGAGTGAGGCTGTCGGTCAGGAAAGGAGAACACATAAGGTTAAACAGGCCGCTATTACCATCTCCTGAATACGCCGACGATGGACTGACGGAACTCTACAGGCCCGATGAGGAATTCTACAGGTCCAATTTCTATTATCCCCCCACCTACTACGAGATCGAGGGCCCCTATACAATGAGGCATCAGCGCTACGCGGCCATCAGGATCTATCCCTTTCGCTATAAGCCCAGCAGCAATGACCTCGAAGTGGCGAGGCAAATGGAGATTCAGGTTACTTATGGGAAGGGGGCACCCGGGGAATCACCCTATCGCGGGCCCGATCCTTTTGAGAAAATTTATTCCTCGCTCTTTGTTAATTACGAACAGGGGAAAAAGTGGAGGGTAAAGGGCAGGGCGCCGAAATCAGAAAATCCCTTCGACGCCGCCGGAATATGGTTCAAAATCAAGATACTGGACGCCGGCCTTTATGAGATACGTTACGCCGACCTGAGAGAACTGGGCCTGCCCGAGAATATCCCCACGAGCTCTCTCGTTCTCTTCAGCTACGGCGGAGACACCCTTCCTTCATCTATCGACTCGGCCTACACATCAATGAAAATGACCGCGATGAAGATCGAGGACGACGGAGACGGATATTTCAACGGAAGCGACAGAGTACTCTTTTACGGTTTGCCCTTAAAGCGGTATCGCTATGTCACGGGCAAATTCAGATATTTCGAACATCCCTATGCCGACACCAACGTTTACTGGCTCGGAGTCCTCTCCGAATCAGGGGGAACACTGATGGCGGAAAAGGACGGGACTCCGTCCGCTTCGGCGCCTTCCATCGAGGAATCCGATGCCTACTTGAGGCACGAGGAAAACCTCACGAATTTTGGAAGAAAGGGCATACTCTGGGAGGGCGAGGTTATCCAGAGGAACAAGCTGGTTTCGGAGAAGGACACGAGTTTCGTCTTCGTCGTTGAACCGCTCGCTTCATCGTCGGGAAGCCTTTCGGTCTCCCTGGTGGGGGGAACAGGTATCCTCCGTCAGATAATCGTCGAGCTGAATGGGACACCCCAGGACAGTTTCTGGGTCAGCGGAATCACCCTTTACAGGACCAGCGTCGCCATCTCGGGCCTTCAGGACGGCGAAAACACCATAACGCTCCGGCTCAAAGCTGCCCCCGGCACCGTGGACTCCACCGATAAGGTGTACCTCGACTACCTGGACCTGCATTACAGGAGAAGGCTCACATATGATGGAGGTCAATCTCACTACTATTTTGCCTCCGTTGAACCCTGGGGCATTTACAACCGCCGCTTCTCGGGCGAGAAACCCGCCTATCTCCTGGAGATCACCGATCCGCTGAATCCGGCCCTCATCGAAAACGTCAGGTCCTCCGATGGGTCCTTCGAATTCTCGGACACACTGCACGCGGGTAAAGTTTACTTCGCGGCAAACGGCGTAAAGAGGCCCCTCAGTATCGCCCTCAAAACGCTGAGGAATCTTCGCTCAGAAACCGACGGTGTCGATTACATATTGATAACGGCAAGGAGATACCTCGGCGCCTGCGAACGCCTGCTCCGATGGAGAAGCGATCATCTTTACCTTTTTGACGTCGGCGATTCCGCCTTCAAATTGACCTCCGGAAATGCAAGGGGTTACGCAATTGAAGATATATTCGACGAATTCGGCTTCGGCCTGCCCGATCCGGTTGCCATAAGGAACTTCGTCAAATATATATATGACAATGGCACGAGGGAGCCCACATATCTGGTTCTTATGGGGGACGGCACCTACGACTACAAAAATCGCTGGGGAACTGGAGGGAACATAGTGCCGCCCTACGAGCCCTGGGAGATAATAGACGTGAACAACGACCTCAGAGGCGCCTATGACGATTTTTACGCCGACATGGACGGCTCTGGCGGAGACAACGCTGCCGATATATTCATCGGCAGAATACCCATCAGACAATCCAGCGAGATTTCCGAATACACAGACAAGGCAATCCTCTATGAATCGGGGGA
>DRBW01000080.1 GCA_011042705.1 Caldifarciminota bacterium | reverse complement strand
CAGGGGAGCCACCCGCTGGACCTTTGGCCACAAGACCTCCTGGCTCTCCTTCACCCACGAGGGAGTTCCTCTCGGTCCCCCCGATGGGAACGACTTCGACGGCATTTCCCTCGACATCGATCGCCGCTTCAGCCGGAGCGAACTGTTCGTAGCTATCGATTTCAGGAGAAAGGGCGAGGGAACCCCGTGGGAAAAGGAACCTTCTGGAGATTTCCCCGATCCTTTCTTTCTCACCGGCGTCGTCGAAAAAAGGCTTTCACTCAGCATGGGCATCCTCCTGCTGAGAAATCAGGCGCTGGGATTCCGTGCCGGGTACTCGAGATTCTGGGACTACGAAAACCAGAAGGGCGTCACAAAAAACCTGTTCAACCTGAGCCTATCTGCGCTTTATCGCATATAAGGCTTGACCATGACCCCTTTTTTTCTTATTATATGGAGGATGGAAACTTAAACGGGAGATAAGAGGAGGGGATGTTAGATAAAACGAGGGTTCCGCTCTCAAGGCCATATCTTGGAAAGGAGGAGATTGAGGCTGTCGCTGAGGTCTTAAGAACCCCTTTCCTGAGCCTGGGCCCCCGATTCCGTGAATTCGAGGCGATGTTCTCGGAGTATATGGGGGGTCATAGAGCCATTGCAGTGTCGAGCGGCACTGCTGGCCTGCACCTGGCGGTCAGGGCGGTGGGCGTGAGGGAAGGGGATCTGGTCATCACCACTCCCTTCAGTTTCATCTCTTCTTCCAACGTCATCCTGTACGAAAGGGGCGTCCCCCTTTTCTTCGACATCGACGTCAGGACGCTCAACCTGGATCCCGAAAGGGTTCGAGATTACCTGAAAAAGAAAACCAGGAGAGATAAGGAAGGGAATGTCATCGACATAGAGAGGGGCAGACGGATAGCGGCCATGATACTCGTTCACATCTTCGGCCACCCGGTCGACATGGACCCCTTTATTGAGATGAGCCGCGAGTACGACATACCGATCATAGAGGATGCCTGTGAGGCACTTGGAGCCCTTTACAAGGGCAGAAAGGCCGGCACCTTCGGGGAAATCTCGGTTTTCGCTTTCTATCCCAACAAGCAGATAACCACGGGCGAGGGGGGAATGGTCACTACCGCGAGAGATGACTATGCGGAGCTGATCAGAAGCATGAGGAACCAGGGGAGAGGGGACAACGGAAGGTGGCTCAACCACGTGAGGCTCGGCTACAATTACAGGATGGACGAACTTTCTGCAGCCCTCGGGATAGCCCAGATGAGAAAGCTCGATTTTATCCTCAAAAAGCGCGACGAAATCGCGAGGCTTTATACGGAGCTTCTCTCAGAGGTTGAGGGGGTCAAGGCGCCCTTCGTCGCACCCTGGGCGAGGATGAGCTGGTTCGTTTATGTCGTTCGGCTTTCCGGGGGGATAGACAGGGAGAGGGTGATGAAAAAGCTGAAAGAGGCGGGAATAGATTCAAGGCCCTACTTCCCGCCCATTCACCTTCAGCCCTTTTATCGGGAGACCTTCGGCTTCAAAGAGGGCGACTTCCCCGTTACAGAATCGATATCGAAGAGGACAGTGGCGCTGCCTTTTTATACGGGGCTCGAGCCCGAAAAAGTCCGCTATGTCGTCGATGAGCTGAAGAAAGCCATCAAAAAGGAGGGCAGCTTTTGAAAAGGCTTTATAAAGTTCTTTTCTTCCTTTTCGGGGACATCTTCCTCCTCACACTTTCGCTCTGGCTTTCCTTCCTGATCCGATTCGACGGGAGCATCCCCCACGTCTATTACAGGGTCTTTCCCCTCTATCTCATGATCTCTCTGGGGATAAAGCTGGCGGCCTTCGAATCCTACAGGCTATATAACATATCGTGGTCTCTCGTCAGCATATACGAGTTGATCGCCGTCTTCAAGGCCTGCACGATGAGCTCGCTCCTCATAGTATCCCTCTCTTTCTTTCTCAGGGATATCAAGATCTTCGGCATGGTGCCGAGATCGGTTCTCCTCATAGATTACCTCCTGACCCTGTTTTTCATCTCTGCCTTCAGGTCCATAAAGAGAATTCAGTGGCAGATGTTCAAGAAAAGGGCGATCACTGCCAACAAAAAGGTCTTAGTCGTGGGTGCAGGCAACGCCGGCGAACAGCTCGTCAGGGACATGCTCAGAAGCCCCAAGGCGGGGCTCTTCCCCGTGGGTTTCATAGATGACGATCCGGCCAAGAGAGGAATATCGATCCACGGTGTGAAGGTCCTTGGAAATCGCTACGACATACCCCGAATCGTCAGGAAATACAAGATCCAGGAGATCATTATAGCGATGCCCTCGGTGCCGTCCCACGAGATAAAGAGCATAGTGGACATAGCCCGGGAGACTGACCTCAAGAGCATAAAGATATTGCCGAGTCTCAACGACATCTTCACGAGAAAGGTGGGGATATCGGATGTCAGGGACATAAGGGTGGAGGACCTCCTTGGCCGGGATCCCGTCGTGATCGACACCGAGGCCATCGAGAGCTACATAGGCGGGAGGACAGTCCTTATAACGGGAGCAGGAGGGTCCATAGGATCGGAGCTGGCCAGGCAGATAACCAGGTTCAGGCCGCAGTCCGTGATACACCTGGATCAGGAAGAAACCGAGCTTTTCTTCATCAGAAGGGAGATGAAAAATCTTGCTCCCGACATAGAGATCGCCCCGATCATTTGCGACATAAGAGACCATTCAAAACTGGAAAGGGTCTTCGCCCGCTATCTGCCGGAGGTGGTCTTCCACGCCGCTGCCTATAAACACGTGCCGATGATGGAAGAAAACCCCGATGAGGCGGTGAAAAACAACATCGTGGGAACGCTTAACCTTGCGGAAATAGCCATAAAGTTCGGCACGGAGAAATTCGTGCTCATCTCCACCGACAAGGCCGTCAACCCGACATCGGTGATGGGAGCTTCGAAACGGGTGGCTGAGATGCTGACGATAAAGCTCAATGAGAGGGGAATAACCAGATTCGTGGCGGTGAGGTTCGGTAACGTCCTGGGCTCGAGGGGATCGGTCATACCAATTTTCCAGGAACAGATCAAGCGCGGAGGTCCGGTGACCGTCACCCATCCCGAGATGAAGAGGTATTTCATGACCATATCGGAGGCCGTGCTCCTCGTCCTGCAGGCCGGCTCAATGGGAAATGGAGGAGAAGTCTTCGTTCTCGACATGGGCGAACCGGTGAAAATAGTCGACCTCGCCAGGGAGCTCATCAAGCTCAACGGCCTTGAGCCCGACGTGGACGTGCCCATAGTCTTCACGGGGTTGAGGCCCGGAGAGAAGCTCTTCGAAGAGCTGCTCACGGCCGAGGAGGGCTCCATAGCGACCTCCCACAGCAAGATCTACGTGGCCAGGATCAATTACGAAAGCGACTCGGAAACGCTGCTCAAAAAGATCGAGGAACTGGAGTATCTGGCCGACAGGGGCGACAACAGGGGCATTATCAGGGTTCTCATGGAACTGCTCCCGAGATACAGACCCGATCCGAGGATATGGAAAGACATACCTGAGCGAAAGATCGAGGACACGACTCAGGCCTGATTCCCCATGAATAACTCCGTCGATCGGCTCATCTACCTCGTAGTCGGCGCCAGGCCGAACTTCATGAAGGCGGCGCCCCTCATAAGGGCCCTCGAGGAGAGGGCTCCCGAAATAGAATATCTTCTGGTCCATACCGGTCAACACTACGATTACGAGATGTCCAGGGCTTTTTTCGAGGACCTGGACATGCCCGATCCCGACATATATCTCGGGGTTGGCTCGGGAAGCCACGCGGAGCAGACGGCAAAGATAATGGTAAGCCTCGAAAAAGAGATACTCAGCAGAAAACCCGACCTGATAGTGGTTTTCGGAGACGTAAATTCCACCCTGGCGGCTTCCGTCGTGGCATCCAAGCTGATGATACCCGTTGCCCACGTGGAAGCGGGCCTGAGGAGCTTCGATCGGACCATGCCCGAGGAGATAAACAGAATAGTTACCGATGTATTGTCCGAACTCCTCTTCGCCACGGAAAGGGATGCAGTAGAAAACCTCAGGCGGGAGGGCATACCAGAGGAAAAAATATACTTCACAGGCAACGTGATGATAGACACCCTCGTGACCTTCACCGATAAGGCCAGAAACTCTGACATCACGGAAAGGCTCGGGCTCAAAAAGAAAGGCTACGCGGTTCTTACCCTCCACAGGCCCTCCAACGTTGACGTTCCGGAAGTCTTCGAGGGAATTCTCAGGGCACTGGCTGAGGTCAGCAGAAACCTGCCCGTGGTATTCCCGGTACATCCCAGGACCAGGAAGAGACTCGCCGAGTTTGGGCTTCTCGGTAGATTCAGCGATGTCTTCAAATCGCCTCCGGCAGAAAGAGGCATCATTCTTATCGACCCCGTGAAATACACGGAATTCCTCGCCCTGGAGATGAGGTCCCTCTTCGTCCTCACCGATTCGGGAGGCATACAGGAGGAAACAACCTTCCTCGGTGTCCCCTGCCTGACCCTGCGGAACAACACGGAGCGACCCGTAACGCTGGAGGTCGGGACCAACACGCTGGTCGGGACAGAACCCCGCAGGATAATTGAGGAGGCGGCCAGGATTTTAAGGGGCGAGGGCAAGAAGGGGGAAATACCAGAGCTCTGGGACGGCAGGGCTTCCTTCAGAATTGCGGAGATAATCCGATCCAAAATGGGAGAATTGAGATGAAGATTTTATTGACCGGAGGAGCCGGCTTTATAGGCTCGCACGTGGCCGACAGGTTGATCGAAGGGGGACATGACGTCTACATCGTGGACGACCTCTCCAACGGGAAGATAGAGAACCTCAACGAGGAAGCGAAGTTCATAAGGGCCGACATAAGGGACAGAGAACGGATGGAGGAGATATTTGAGGAGGTCAAACCAGAGATAGTGAACCACCATGCCGCTCAGATTAGCGTTCAGAAATCGGTTGAGAAACCCCTTTACGACGCGGAAGTCAACGTGCTGGGCTCTCTGAATCTCATAGACCTCTCGGTAAAACACGGCGTGAAAAGGTTCGTCTATATCTCATCGGGCGGCGCGGTATACGGAGACCCTCTTTATCTGCCCTGTGACGAAAAACATCCTGTAAATCCCTTGAGTCCCTATGGGGCCTCGAAGCACGCTGTTGAGCATTACCTCTATCTCTATCACGTCAACTACGGCCTCGATTACGTTGTGCTCCGATATTCAAACATATTCGGACCCCGACAGGATCCCTTCGGTGAGGCCGGCGTGGTCGCCATTTTCACGGTGAGGATGTTGAAAGGACAGGATGTACACATCTTCGGAGACGGGTATCAGGAGAGAGACTTCCTCTACGTCAGGGATGTGGCAGAAGCCAACCTACTGGCTCAGGAGGCCGACATCAGGCTTGAGGACCCGCTGGATCCCGTCTTCAACCTCGGCACGGGGAGGGGCACAAACGTCAGAGAGATTTACCAGGCTCTTGCCGGCATAACGGGCTACAAGAAAGCTCCTGTGTTCAAGGAGAGAAGGCCCGGAGAGGTGTACAAGATCTCCCTTAACGCCGAGAAGGCCGCATCGGTTCTCGGCTGGAGACCAAAAACAACTCTAATCGACGGCATGAAAGAGACCGTCGAGTGGTTCAAAAAGAAGATCGGCTGAGTTTCTAAGTCGAGAGTCTGCTGGCGTTCAACTCAAGTTTTCTGGCTTTTTCCCTGAATTTCTCGAGCTTTTCCTTTTCTTTCTGGATGACCTCTTTCGGAGCTTTCTCGAGGAAAGCGGGGTTCTCCAGCTTTCTCCGGGTCTTATCTATGAGCGATTTCAGCTCGGCAAGTTCCCTCTGGATGCGGTCCAGCTCCTTCCTGACATCGATGAGCCCTCCGAGCGGCACGTAGAACTCGTGGTTTTCAACTATGATCGCCGCAGACTCTCCGGGAGGATCCCCACCAACCCTCACCTCTTCCACCCCCGCGAGAAAAGCCAGAAGCTGCCTCTTCGACAGGATGAGGTCGGCTACCTCCCCTGATTCATCCTTCATGTAAAGGGAGATCTTCTCCCCTTTAGGGACATTAAAACTCGCCCTTACATCTCTCAGCTCTGTGATAAGTTCCCTCAACAGGTCGAACCTGCGCCTGTCCTCCGAATAGGAGAAACCCTGAGGTTCTGGATAATCGGCAATTATCAGCGCATCGCCCTTTTTATTGGGCAGATTCTGCCATATCTCCTCGGTAATGAAGGGCATAAAGGGATGAAGAAGCCTCAGGTACTTCTCAAGGACGTAAAAAGCGACGTTGAGAGCCTTCTTTTTGTCAGAGAGCTCCTTTATCCTCGGCTTTATCGACTCCAGGTACCAGTCGCAGAACTCGTGCCAGAAGAAGTCATATAGCTCCCAGGCGGCGGAGTTGAAATCAAAGCTCTCCATATACCTGAGGACATCGGAAATCGTGTTGTCGAGACCCTGGAGGATCCACCTGTCCTCGAGTTCCAGGTCATCGGGCAGCTCGCCCTTCTCCATGCCTTCGGCGTTGAGGAGCAGAAATCGTGAGGCGTTCCAGATCTTGTTCGCGAAGTTGCGGCCCAGCTCCATCTTCTTCTCCGAGAAAAGGATGTCCCTTCCCTCGGGAGTTATCAGCATCATCCCCATGCGAACTCCATCGGCACCGTAACGCTCTATGAGGTCGAGCGGATCGGGGGAATTCCCGAGGCTCTTGGAGAGTTTTCTCCTCTTCTCATCCCGGACCAGTCCGTGCAGATAGACATATTTGAAGGGTGCTTTGCCCATGAAATGGGTTCCCGACATGATCATCCTGGCGACCCAGAAAAAGAGGATGTCCCATCCCGTCACCAGGACATCGCCGGGATAAAAAGCCCTCAGCCAGTCGGTGTCCTCGGGCCAGCCGAGGGTGGAAATGGGCCACAGCCAGGAGGAAAACCAGGTATCGAGAACATCCTCATCCTGTCTCATCCGGGATGAACCACATCTGGGACATTTCTCTGGCTTTTCAACCGACACTGTAATCTCACCGCAATCCTCGCAGTAATACACGGGTATCCTGTGGCCCCACCAGATCTGTCGGGAAATGCACCAGTCCCTGACGTTCTCGAGCCAGTGGAAATAGACTTTTTTCCAGAAATCGGGTATTATGGAGACCTCGCCGCTTTTAACCGCATCCATGGCCTTATCGGCCAGGGGCCTCATCCTGACGAACCACTGCTCCGATATGTAGGGCTCGATCACCGTGTGGCACCTGTAACAGTGCCCCACGTTGTGCTCATGGTCTTCTATTTTTTCGATAAAACCGGCCTTTTCAAGGTCCTCCACTATCTTTTTTCTCGCTTCAAACCGGTCAAGCCCCTTATAGGGCCCCGCGTTCTCATTCATAACCGCCTTGGGATCCATCACCACAACGGCGGGAAGGCCATGCTTCACCCCTATTTCATAGTCGGCCGGATCGTGGGCGGGCGTGACCTTCACCGCTCCGGTACCGAATTCCAGATCCACCAGAGGATCTGCTATCACGGGAATCGAAGGCCCCACATCGGAACCCTCGCCGCCCGGAGCAAAACTCTTCCTCGTCCAGTCCACCAGTGGCAAACGGACCCTTTTCCCGATCAGGTCTCTATACCTCTCGTCATCGGGATTGACGGCTACCGCTGTGTCCCCCAGATAGGTCTCGGGACGGGTAGTGGCCACCGTTATGTAGCCGCTGCCATCTTCCAGGGGATACTTTATGTACCACAGATGTCCCTTTTCGGGCTCGTGTTCCACCTCGTCATCGGCCAGCGCCGTCCCGCAGCGAGGACACCAGTTTATTATCCGCGTTCCCTTATAAATCAGCCCCTCACTGTATAGCCGCACAAAAGCCTCCATAACGGCCCTGTACATATCGGGATCGAGGGTGAACTTCGTCCTCCCCCAGTGAGCCGAGACGCCCAGCTTCCTCAACTGCTGCAGTATCGTGTTGCCGTACTTCTCTTTCCATTCCCAGACCCTCCTGATGAATTCTTCCCTGCCCAGATCGAAGCGGGTCTTGCCCTCACGGGCGAGCTCTTTTTCCACCACGTTCTGAGTCGCTATGCCTGCGTGGTCGATTCCAGGCTGCCACAGAGTCTCATATCCCTGCATCCTCCGCCAGCGCACCAGAATGTCCTGGAGGGTGTTGTCTATCACATGGCCCATGTGAATTATTCCGGTGACGTTCGGAGGGGGCATCATCACCACGAATTTTTTCTTCTGCCCTTTGAGAACGGGATCAGGAGAGGCGCTGAAATACCCCTTCTCCTCCCAGAACCTGTACCACTTCTCCTCTACCTTTTTCGGATCGTATATCTTCGGTATATCCATTTACAACTCCTTCTACACGAAAAGCTATTTTATCCGTTAGGCATAATAAGGTCAAGTCTCAAAAACGCTTTACCACATCTTTATGGGCAATCTGCCCGTTTCTCAAGGCTTATTCCGCTAACACCAGGCAAGGGCTGAGAAATAAGTTTTTAATTTTCAGAATCTTAGGTCATCAATTCTTGACAACAAATGCATATAGTGTATCAAAACTCCGTTGGAATTTTACGAATTCTTCTCAAGGGGATGTAAAGCCATGGTCCCCCTCGCACAATCGACAGGGTTTTTCGCTGGATTTGCGGGGGGACCACATTTTTGAGTTCCACGAAAAAATACAAGGAGGTTATTATGAGGAGTTTTCTGGCGCTGGCCATAGTGATCGCTGCGGCGGCTTACGCGGCGGAGCCCCAGCTTGACCCCTACAACCCGCCCTATGCGCCCGGAAGGGTGCTGGTCAAGTTCAAGGATAACGTTGAGATATCCTCTAAATCGGCGGGGAGAACGGGAATAGAATCCATAGACAGGCTCAATGCCAGATATGGAGTAAAAAGCCTCGCAAAACTGTTTCCGAACGCAGTCAGGCATGAGGAAAAGAGAACCTTCAAAGACCCATCTGGGAAAGTTCATACCATCCCAAACCTTCACAACATCTATAAATTGGAGATAGACCGTTCCTATGACCCCAGGGAAGTCGCACGCGAATACGAGAAAGACCCCAACGTCGAATACGCAGAGCCCGATTACTATTACT
>DRBW01000050.1 GCA_011042705.1 Caldifarciminota bacterium | reverse complement strand
GGCGGAATCAACCGGTTTATCCGAAAAGCTGTGGAGATTGGGAGGGTTAAAGATGCCCTCCTCGAGGAAAAGGCCACTTTCATTTACTGAGGAGGAGTTATGATACTGGCCGACATAGATCATTGCGTTGGTTGCCGTGCCTGCGAGGTGGCCTGTGCCGAAAAGCACCTCGGCGAGGTCAAGGGCGAGGCCGTGGGTGTGGAGGCCCTCCTCGCCGCGAGGCGGATGCACGTGGGGATATCCATGGGCGGGACGAAGCCCATGCCCATACAGTGCAGACACTGTGAGGACCCCACCTGCCTTTTCGCCTGCATCACCGGTGCCATGCACAGGGACCCCACAACGGGCATGGTCCTGGTGGACGAGGAAAAATGCGTGGGGTGCTGGACGTGCCTCAAGATGTGCTCCTTCGGCACCATCATGGTGGACCAGATCGGCCACCGGGTGCTGAAGTGCGACAAGTGTTTTATGGACAGGCCGCCGGCCTGTGTGGAGGCATGTCCGAATAACGTCCTGATCATAGAAGAGGTGGAATACGTGGATCAGGATGCCTGCATCGGCTGCGGATTGTGCGAGACGCTCTGCCTGAGAGGAGCCATAAAGCTGGTGGACACAGAGAAGGGCAGAAAATCCCAGATCAACCAGGACCTCTGCAAAGGTTGCGGCATCTGTGCTGCCTCCTGCCCGAGGGACGCCATAAAGATGAGATACTTCACCGATGAGAAAGCTTTCGAGACGATCGCCGAACTACTGGAGGTGGCATGATGTTTGAGCCGAAAATAGTTCCCTTTGTTTGCGATTGGTGTTCACTGCAATCGGCAGATTTTATCGGCATAACCAGGCTCTATTTCCCCAAGAAAGTGAGTTTCATCAGGGTACCCTGTTCGGGAAGGATCAACCCGGAAATAGTGACGAATGCCTTTAAAAGCGGTGCCGACGGCGTTCTCGTTATGGGATGCGAAAAGGGCTCCTGTAACTACAGGACGGGGAACTTCCAGGCGGAGAGATGGAGCCATGCCTATAAGCTCGTTCTGGAACTCATGGGACTCAGCCCCGACAGGCTGCACCTGAATCTGGAATCGGATACCGAGATACTGACGGTTTACGATGCTTTCTATGAGAAGATAAAAAATCTCGGTCCCATAGGATCTGAGATCGGGAAGACCAAGGAAAAGGTAAAGGATCTCTTCGAGCTCGCCGATCTTACCCTTCAGGACGAGGACATCAAGTGGCTCGTTGGCAGGGAATGGACGCTCGTCACCGTGGAGGATGCCTACGGCGAGATCAGAAACGAGGAGGACTTCAAGAAGATGCTGGAAGAAAGGATAAAGCAGGAATTCCTTATAGCCCAGATAACTTATCTGACGCGGAAAGGACCCATGTCCACCGTGGAACTGGCTGAGAAGCTCAACAGATCGCCGAAAGAGGTTTTCAGCGCGCTGGTCGAGATGCAGAGAAGGGAGAAGGCCCAGCTCGTCGATTTTGTGGACAGGGTCCCAAGATTTCAGAGTGTGAGGTGAGATATGCCGGCAAAGGAAAGGTACAGCGCTTTAAAGGGTAAGCTTGTCTCTCCGAGGAGAGAGGTGGGCGCCGTCCTGGTAGTGGGAGGCGGCGTGGCCGGGATGCAGGCCTCCCTCGACCTGGTTGACAACGGGTTTAAGGTCTACCTCCTCGATAGATCGTCGGCCATCGGCGGCGTCATGTCCCAGCTCGATAAGACTTTCCCCACGAACGACTGTGCTATGTGCATACTGGCTCCGAAACTCGTAGAATGCGGCAGGAACCTCAACATCGAGCTTCTCACGCTCTCCGAGATAGAATCCATAAGCGGCGAGCCCGGCAATTTCGAGGTAAAGATCAAGAGGCATCCACGCTATATCGATCCGGAAAAATGTACCGGATGCGGTGAATGTGCCAGACACTGCCCGGTCAGGGCTATCAACGAGTACAACGAGGGACTCGACCTGCGCGAGGGCATTTACGTGAGGTATCCTCAGGCGGTGCCCAGGAGCTATCTGATAGACAGGGATACCTGTGTGGGATGTGGCCTCTGTGAGAATCTCTGCCTTGCCAACGCCATCAACTACAATGACAAGGAGAGGATCGAGACGATCCACGTGGGAGCCATAATACTCACTCCCGGGTTCAGTGCCTTTGATGCGAGCAGGAAAAAGGAGTACGGCTGGGGCAAATATGCCAACGTTGTCACCTCGATGCAGTACGAGAGGATACTTTCGGCCTCGGGTCCCTTTGCGGGCCATGTGATGAGGCCTTCCGACGGCAAGATTCCGAAGAAAATAGCCTGGATACAGTGTGTGGGCTCCAGGGATGTACGGATTGGCAACGAATATTGTTCCGCCGTATGTTGCATGTACGCCACCAAGCAGGCCGTGATGACAAAGGAGCACGAGGCTGACATCGAACCCACCATCTTTTACATGGACATGCGCTGTTACGGAAAGGGATTTGAGAGGTACTACGTCAACGCCCAGAAAAATTCGGGTGTCAGGTTCATAAGGTCAAGGGTGGCATCGGTGGAGGAGGACCCCGAGACGAAGGACATCATCATCAAATACGAGACCGACGGACAGCTTAAGGAGGAGAGGTTCGACCTCGTCGTGCTTTCCGTTGGGCTTGAGGCGCCCTCAAAGTCCGAAGAACTCGCCGATGTCCTGGATTTCGATTTAAACCAGTACAGTTTCGCAAAAACTCACGATTCTTCGCCCCTCGCCACGACCAGGGAAGGCGTTTTCGTGGCGGGCGCATTTCAGGGTCCTAAAGACATCCCGGAATCGGTGATGCAGGGATCCGCGGCAGTCGCCGAGGCAGCCGCCCTTCTCGCCAACGCGCGTAACACCCTGATCAAGGAGAAAAAATACCCTGAGGAAAGAGATGTTGAGGGCGAAGAGCCGAGGATAGGCGTCTTCATATGCCACTGCGGGATAAACATCGGCGCCTATGTGAATGTTCCCGAAGTGGTGGAATACGCGAAGAAGCTGAAGTACGTCGTTCATGCCGAGGATAACCTTTACACCTGTTCTCAGGACACACAGAACAAGATCAAAGAAGTTATCAAGGAGAAGAAGCTCAACAGGGTCGTGGTGGCTTCCTGTACCCCAAGGACCCATGAACCCCTTTTCCAGGAAACGCTCAAGGACGCCGGCCTGAACCCTTATCTCTTCGAGATGGCCAACATAAGGGAGCAGTGCTCCTGGATACACATGAGCAACAGGGAGGAAGCCACCCAGAAAGCAAAGGACCTCGTCAGAATGGCTGTGGCGAAAGCTGCCCATCTCTTCCCTCTGAAGGAGATGTACCTTGACGTCAATCAGTCGGCGCTGGTCATAGGAGGCGGTGTTGCGGGCATGACGGCGGCGCTCGAGATCGCGAAGGGCGGATACGACGTGTTCATAGTGGAGAAGGAAAAAGAGCTCGGCGGCATGTTGAAGGAGATCTACTACACGACCTGGAGCGACGACATGCAGGCCTTCCTCGCCTCACTCAGAAATCAGGTGAGGAACAACGAGAGGATAACGATTTACACGGGAGCCGAAGTGGAAAAGATCGAGGGCTTCGTGGGACAGTATAAGACGACGATCAAACAGGGCTCGAAGAGGAAGACCATAGAGCACGGGGTCATTATCCTCGCCACGGGCGCAGAGGGCTATAAGCCCAAGGAATACATGTATGGCAAGGACAAGCGGGTTGTCACCCAGCACGAGCTCGAGGAGATGATAGCCAATAACAAAATAGATCCGAAGGCCCTCAAGCGTGTTGTCATGATTCAGTGCGTTGGCTCCAGAAACGACGAACATCTCTATTGTTCGAGGATCTGCTGTACTCAGGCGATGAAGAACGCCAAGAAGCTCCTTCAGAAAAATCCGAAGCTACAGCTTTTCGTCCTGAACAAAGACATAAGGACCTATGGATTCAGGGAAAAATGGTACAACGACGTGAGGGACATGGGCGGCGTTTTTATCAGGTATACCGACGACAGGAAGCCCGAGGTGGTAAAGGAGGGCAATCGTCTCGTAGTGAAGGCCTTCGATCCGGAGATTCAGGACTGGATCGAGATTCCCGTCGACCTCCTCGTTCTCTCGACGGGAATTGTGCCCAGGTCTGAGAACCAGGAAATGGCTAAACTCCTCAAGGTGCCACTGAACGAAGATGGATTCTTCCTCGAGGCCCACGTGAAGCTCAGGCCCGTGGACTTCGCTACCGAGGGCGTTTTCCTCGCCGGCTCGGCTCATTCCCCCAAGTTCGTCGAGGAGAGCATAGTTCAGGCCAAGGCCGCTGCTGCCAGGGCACAGACCATAATTTCCAAGCCCAAATACAGGGCAGAGCCCACCATTGCGGCGGTCAACGAGGAAATATGCGACGGATGCGGTGTGTGTGAGCCAGTTTGCGAATATTCCGCCATCGAGATCGTTCAGGACAAAGAGGATCCCAGCAAGAAAAAGGCAAAGGTGAATGAGGCCCTCTGCAAAGGATGTGGAGCCTGTATCGCTGCCTGTCCTTCGGGAGCTATGGAGCAGAAGGGGTTTACCTCCGAACAGATCTATGCCATGATCGAGGCGGCTTTGAAGCCGGAGCTCTTTGAGGTGACCGAGGAGAAAGTCGGAGCAAGGGAGGGAGCAAAATGAGTGAAGAGAACGGAAAACTCAATATTCTGGTCTTCACCTGTAACTGGTGTGCTTATGCCGGAGCTGATCTCGCCGGCGTCTCGAGGCTGCAGATGCCGACGGAGTTCCGGCAGATAAGGACGATGTGCTCCGCCAGGGTGGACCCTGAATTTATCCTTTACGCATTCAGAAATGGAGCCGACGGAGTGATGGTGGCGGGCTGTCATCCCGGCGATTGTCACTACATAGGCGGAAACTACAGGACGAGGAGGAGAATGGCTCTTCTCAAGATGCTGCTGCAGCAGTTCGGATTGAATCCCAGGAGGTTGAGGCTCGAGTGGGTTTCGGCAGGAGAGGGCCAGAAGTTCGCCAGGGTCGTTTCTGAGTTCATCGAGGAAATCAGGAAGTTGGGACCAAGCCCTTACAGAAAACAAGGAGCCAAGCATGGCCAGGAAAATATCACTTGCCCTGAAAAGAGGGGCTAGTTGCGTCGGCTGTGACATAGCCGTCGTCAACCTGAGTCAGAAACTGTTTGATCTGCTTGAGATAGCCGATATAGTATTTTCTCCCACCCTTCTTGACGTAAAGTACGATGACCTCAGGAAGATGCCCGACAAGTCCATCACCATCGGGCTTTACCACGGAGCCGTCAGGAACTCCGACAACGAGGAATTCGCCAAGATAATGAGGGATAAGTGCCAGGTCCTGATAGCTTACGGAGCCTGTGCCCACATGGGCGGGATACCGGGACTGGCCAATGTGTCAAACCGGGAAAAGATCTTTCAGACCGTTTACAAGGAGACATTTTCCACTGACAACCCGAAGTGCGTCTTTCCTCAGACGGAGTGGGTTGACGACAGGGGGCATAAACTGACCCTGCCTGAATTTTACGATGAAGTCTATACACTCGATGACGTTGTGGACGTGGACTATTATGTGCCGGCATGTCCTCCCACCCATGAGATGAACATGGAGATCCTGAACCTGATAAAGGACTGGGTTGAGGGCAAGAGGGATCTGCCTCCCAAGGGAACGGTGATAGCCAGGGAAAAGACTCTCTGCGACGAGTGCCCGCGGAATCCCGGAAAGGGAAAGAAAATAACGGTGGAAAAGTTAAAATACATTTCTGAGGTGGAACCTGACCCGGAGAAGTGCTTCCTGGAGCAGGGGATATTGTGCCTCGGTCCTGCAACGAGGGCTGGCTGCGGTGCTCCCTGTATAGAGGCGAATATGCCCTGCCGTGGCTGTATGGGACCCACCTCCTTCGTGATGGATCAGGGAGGTTCGATGCTGTCGGCCATCGCTTCGATACTCGGAATATCGGAGGATGAAATAGAGCTCTCCGAGGAAGACATTGAAAAGCTCGTCTCCCAGCTCAAAGACCCTCTGGGATGCTTCTACAGGTTCTCGCTGCCTAAATCCCTTCTCAGGAAAGTGGTTCAGGATAGGGAGGTGTGACATGGGAAGAGAGATAAAGATAGATCCCGTGACCAGGCTTGAGGGTCACGCCAAGATAGCCATTTTCCTTGACGACAAGGGCAACGTCGAGGATTCTTACTTTCAGATCGTGGAGCTAAGGGGATTTGAGGAATTCTGCAAGGGGAGACCTGTGGAAGAGATGCCCCGTCTGGTCACGAGGCTCTGTGGCGTGTGCCCCTGGGCTCACCACATAGCTTCCGCCAAAGCGGCCGACGGCGTATTCGGTGTCGAACCTCCTCCGACGGGCAAGAAACTGAGGGAAATAGGTTATCTGGCTCATTTCCTGGAATCCCATCTCGAGCACATTTACGCGCTCGGCCCGGCGCCCGATTTCATAGTGGGTCCCGATGCAGACCCTGCCAAGAGGAATCTCTTCGGCGTGATAGAAAAAGTCGGTCTCGAAGTGGGCAAGAAGGTGATCGAACACAGGGCCTATGCGGTCAGAATAGAAGATATGCTCGGTGGGAAATCCACTCACCCCGTTTACGCAATTCCCGGAGGCGTCTCCCATCCGATCACAGAAGAGGAGAGGGACGAGATCAGGAAGATGGGTCAGTCCCTTGTGGACTTCTGCCTCTTTACCCTGGATGTGGTGGACAAGTACATCCTGAAAAACGACAGGTTCCTGGAACTGATAATGAGCCCCGATGTGTATTATCACGAGACGCATTACATTTCACTGGTCGATGATAAGAACAAAGTGAATTTCTATGAGGGCGACTTCCGCGTTGTGGATCCCAAAGGCAGGGAGATACTCAAGTTCGCACCCGAGGAGTACCTCGATCACATAGCCGAGCATGTGGAACCCTGGACCTATCTGAAATTCCCATATCTCAAGGACAAGGGATGGCATGGTTTTGTGGACGGTCCTGAGTCGGGGGTGATGCGCTCTGCTCCCCTTGGCAGGCTCAACGCTTCTGAGGGCTTCACAACCCCCAAGGCACAGGCGGAATACGAGAAGTTTTTCGAATTCATGGGAGGAAAGCCCGTCCATAACACGCTGACCTATCACTGGGCCAGGGCGATCGAGTGCCTTTATTCCGCCGAAAGGATCGTGGAGCTCTGCGATGAGCCCGACATAACCGACAAACACGTGAGAAATGTGCCGACCCCCGAAACGTATAAAGGTGAAGGAATCGCTGGTATAGAAGCTCCGAGAGGTTCTCTCATTCATCATTACAGGGGCGATGAGAATGGCCTCATAACCGAGCTCAACCTTATCGTGGCGACGGCCTTTAACTATGCCGGCATGAACATGTCCATAAAGAAGGCGGCAAAGGCGCTTATCAAGAACGGGAAAGTGGATCAGGGGATACTGAACATGGTGGAGATGGCTTTCCGCTGCTACGATCCCTGTTTTTCCTGTGCCACCCATTCCCTTCCGGGCACAATGCCGATCAAGATCGATATCTTCGATAAAGATGGGAACCTCGTCGACACGATCCAGAGAGGATAAGGTGCTTTTCTTCGGCCTCGGCAACCCGATCCTCGCCGACGATGCCGTCGGTATAAGGGCCGTGGAGGAATTGAGCAGAAGGATAAAAAGGCCCAATTGCGAGTTCAAGACCGGTTCGATAGGAGGGCTTAAGGTCCTCGACGAGATACAGGGGTACGACAGGGTCGTTTTCGTGGATGCCATAGTCGGAGATGAGCCGGGAAAGTTCTATGAGCTCTCCCTCGATAGGTTGTCTCGTTCTTTTCACCTCACATCGCCCCATACGGTTAACCTTTTCACGGCCCTCGAACTCGGCAGGGGGCTCGGCCTCAAGATGCCGAGGGAGATAAAAATTTACGTGATGGAGATCAAGGACGGCAAGACCTTCGGCGAGGGGCTTTCCGAGGAGGTTGCCGCCAGGTTCCCTGATTTCGTGGAGTTTGTTTTCGAAAAAGAGATCGGAGGAGATCATGCCAGTTAAGCTCGATAAACTCGACCCTGAGTTTAAGTTCAGGGTGGCGTCGACGCCGGGAGGAGAGAACGTGACCCGGTGTTTTGCTTGCGGCACGTGCACCCTGAGCTGTCCGGTCAGGGAGATCGACGAGAAATTTAATCCCCGAAGGATAATTCACATGATCCTTCTCGGGATGAAGGACGAGGTGCTGAAGAGCGACTTCATCTGGCTCTGCACTGCGTGCTATGCCTGCTCCGAGAGGTGCCCTCAGGATGTAGGCATAACTGATCTCATGAATGCCCTGAAGAACATTGCCGTCGAGGAAGGTTACGTGCATCCCTCCTACATAGAGCAGGTAAAGGCTCTCTCACAGTTCGACGGGCTCTATGAGATCAGCGATTACGACAACAAAAAAAGAGAAAAACTTGGGCTGCCCAGGATCGAGAGGAAGGGTGTTGTGCTGAAGTCGATAATGGAGAAGACGGGGATAATCGGGCTCGCCCAGCAAGGAGGTCAGGAATGAAATACGCTCTCTTTCTCGGCTGCACGGTCCCCGTGAGGGGTATGAATTATGAGCTTTCTGCGAGAAAGGTTGCGGAGAGGGTTGGCCTGGAGTTCGTGGAGGACGAGAGGTTTTCCTGCTGTGGTTTCCCCGTCAAAGCCGTAGACGTGGAGACCTCCCTTCTCATGTCCGCGAGAAATCTCGCCATAGCTGAGGAACACGGGGTTCACCTTTGCACGCTCTGCAGCGCCTGTAATTCCACTCTGGCAGAGGCCAATATGATACTGAAGGAGGACGACGAACTCAGGGAGATAGTCAACGAACAGCTCGACGGGATGCGCTACGAGGGCACGATAGAGGTAAAGCACTTCGCGCGCATCCTATATGAGGACATCGGGATTGAGACATTGAAGGATTTCATTACAAATCCGCTGAAGGGCTTCGCCTTTGCGCCCCACTATGGATGTCACTACCTGAAGCCCTCCGAGGCCTACGGTGGATTCGACGATCCCGAAGATCCGAAGAGCCTGGACGAGCTGATAAAGGTTACCGGTGCCGATTCTATCTCTTACGAGGAATGGGATCTCTGTTGCGGAGGAGGCATACTGGGCATAAAGGAAG